>CANCFV010000004.1 GCA_947377275.1 Burkholderiales bacterium
GTCCAACAGGCCGGCCAACTGCATGGTCACCGTCGAGGCGCCGCGTGTGCGGCCGTTCCACACATTGCCCCAGGCGGCGGCGCCCACGCCTTGCCAGTCGACGCCCGCATGTTCGTAAAAGCGCTTGTCTTCGGACAGCAGCAGCGCCGTGCGCAAGGCCGGCGAGACCTTGGGCAAGCTCACCCATTCGCCGCGCAGCCCTTGTGCGTCGGTGCGCACCGCTTGCAAAGGCGCGCCGTGGCGGTCGACCACGAGGGTGTCTGACGAGCGGTGGCTGGCTTTGACCTGCTCGAAGCTGGGCAAGGCCATTGCGGCCGTGCTGACCCCGCAGGCGCTCCAACACAGCGCCCAGCGCACGAGCAGACGGTGCCGCTTCAAGGCTTGACCACCACCGCCGCGTTGGGCGACTCGCCGAAGACCTCGGGCGCGTACATCGATTCCATGCGGGTTTGCGGCAGCCCGAAGGTGCCGGGGTTGTTCAAGCGCACGGTGTACGACACGCTGAAAGGCCCCTTGGGCAGGTAGCGGTAGTAGGCGCGGAAGGCTTCGAAGCTGCGCTCTTGGTAGGCCAGCCAGCCGCGGTCGTCGGTCTCTTCTGAGGCGGTGTCGATTTGGCTGTCGCGGCCCAGGCCCGTGCCCAGGATGGCCGCGCCGCCCGGCACCGGGTCGTTGAGCACGATCCAGGTGCCATCGGCCTGCACGTCGATGTCCAGGCGCACGCGCAGCACATCGCCGCGGCTGTACTGGCCCTTGACCTTTTGCTCGACGGGGGTGATGGTCTTGGTGATGCGGTAGCCCGAGCTGAAGGGCGTGAGCACCGGCACCGCCGCCTTGCTGGTGAAGGTCACCCACGGCTTGCCCGTGCCCTCGTGCGTGAGCTTGACGGCGGTGGCGGCCTTGTTGCCACCCACGCCAAAGCCCGCGGGCCAGCCCAAGGACACCACGCCCCCGTCGGCCTGTTTGGCCCAGTCCAGCATCTGCCGGTTCTCGCCGGGCTCAACGCCCACGTGTGAGGTGCCACTGACGGGCTCCTTTTCAAAGCGCTTGGAGAAGGCCTCGATGGCCACGCTGCCCCAGGCATTGGCCACCGTGGTCGACCAGCGGCCGGCTTGGTGGCGTTGCAGGGTGCCGGTCACCAGGCGGGGCACGTCGTCTTTCCAGTTGGGCTTGTCGAGCACGCCCAGCAGCATGCGCACGCTGTTGACGTCGCCATTGGCCATCAGCCACCACCAGCTGTCGTCGCGCTCGGTTGAAAAGCCCATGCGCGTGCCTTGCATGTTCAAGCGCGCACGCAAGACCTGTTCGGCTTCCTGCAGACGCTTGTCGCGGTCGGGCAGGGTCTTGACGCGGTCCAGCACCATCCACCAATCGATGACGGTGCCCGTGGGCCACTGGTTGGGCAGCACCTGGACCGAGCCCAGCATGCGCGGCAACACACGGCCGGTGCGGCTGAGTGCTTCGAGCGCGGCCACCTTGCGCACGTCCAGGTCACCGTTCTTCAAAAAGGCCGGTGCCCAGAAGTCGCGTTGGATGCGGCCTTCGACAAAGGCGATCAGGCCTCGCTCCATCTTGGCCCGGGTCTCGGGTGGGATGTGGAAGTCGTGCCCCAGCTTGCTGGCTTCGTCGCTGATGGACAGCAGGTAGGCCGTCAGCGTGTCGCTGCCGGTGTGTGGCATGCCAGCGCTGGGTGGGAAGTAATTCGCCAGCCCGTCTTCATCGAGGTAGAGCGGCATTTGGCTGGCCACGGCCTGCCAGCGGCCCGTGTCGCGCAGGCCAATGGCGATCGAGGCTTGCTGCTCCAGGCAAGACCAGGGGTAGCGCCTGAAGAAGTCTTGCACGCCGGGCAAGTCACCGCCCAGCCTGGGTTTGAAGGCCACGTCGATGCCACCGCGCAGGGCGCCCTTGGCATCGGGCAGGGCCTTGGTGGGCGGCGCGATCGGGATGCCGATGGGCTTGTCGAGTTGCATCAAGGTGGCTTGCTGCACCGTCACGGGGATGGCCTCCACCACCTTCTGCGTGAACTTCATGCGGTCTTGGGCCTTGGCGCTTTGCGCGCTCACCTGCCAGTCCAGCACGTTTGCGTTGAAAGGCACGGTCACGTCCCAACCGGCTTCGGCAGCGGCTTGCGGCTCGATGCGCAGGCGCTGTTCGGGCAAAGGCGCGCCGGCCTGGCCGGTGAGCACCACGTCCATCGGCTGCGTGGTCGTGTTGCGCAGGGTGAACATGGCGCGGTACTGGTCGCCTTCGCGCACCAGCGGCGGCACACCCGAGATGATCTGCAGGTCTTGCGTGGCGCGGATCATGGCCTGGCCGGTGCCGAACCAGGCCACGTTCTCGCCCTGCACGGCATCGGCCACCACGACGATGCGAAAGCGCGTGAGCGCGTCGTTGAGCGGCACCTTCACCAGGGCCTCGCCCTTGGCATCGAGCACCACGCGCGGCTGCCACAGCAGCAGCGTGTCAAACAGCTCGCGCGTTGGGAAGTCGCCGCCGCCACCACCGGCGGGCGCGGCCTTCTTGCCGTAATGGCGCTTGCCAATGATCTGCATCTGCGCCGTGGCCGTTTCAACGCCATAGCCTCGCGGCTGCACCATGGCCTTGAGCAAGTCCCAGCTGTCATTGGGTTTGAGCTCCAGCAAGGCTTCGTCGACGGCGGCCAGCGCCACCTCGGTGCCCGCGGGCACGGGCTTGCCATTGGGCAGGCTCACCTTCACGCGCACCTGGCTGGTGGCGCGGATGGGGTAGCTTTCCTTGTCAGGGCGCACCTCGACCTTGAGCTGGTGCGCTGCCGTGCCCACTTCGATTTCGGTGATGCCGTATTTGAAGGCCGGCTTGGACAGGTCGACCATGGCCGTGGGCTCTTGGTACTGCTGCCCGCTGTCTCGGAAGGCCTGCCACCATTGGCTGGGCGCGCGCCAGCCCCAGCTGAAGAAGGAATACCAGGGCACTTCCAGCACGCGGCCACGCACGGCCAGCACCGACACATACACATTGGGCGCCCACTCGGCCTTGACGGGCACCTCGATGGTGGGGTCGCGCCCATTGAGCTCGACCGTGAAGTGCTCGATGATGCCGTTGCGCTCGATGGCGACCAGGGCCGTGGCTTGGCGGAAGGGGCTGCGCACCTGGAAGCGCGCCACCTGCCCGGCCTCGTATTGGCGGCGCTCGGGGATCACGTCCATGCGGTCTTGGTTGTCGCCACCGAACCAGACCTCGCCTTGCCGCGTCACCCACACCGATGCGGCCGAGCGTGCCACGTGCCCGCCGCTGTCTTTGGCTTGCGCGATCAGTTCGATCTCGCCCGGCGTGCGCATCTCGGCTTCGCACAACACCAGGCCGCGCGCGTCGGTGGTGCCGCTGCAGACCTCGCCCAGGTCTTCGTCGGCGTTTTGGTTGTCATAGGCGTAAAAGCCCCCCACCAGGCGCTTGCGCGTCGAGCTGGTGCGGTGGGCCACGGCACGCACCGTGACGCTGACGCCCGCCTGCGCCTGTCCCTCGGTGTTCAGGGCCATCACCTGTGTGCTCACCTTTTGTTTGACCGACACCCAACTGTCGGTGCGCACGCCCAGCACGATGGCCGAGGGCCACACGGGCAGGGTCTGGCTCAGCGTTTGCACCTCGCCATTGGGGTCGGCATAGGTCGCTTGCACCAGCAATTGGCGCGGCGTGTTCACCTCGGGCAGTTTGCTCAGACTGACCTTGCCCGCGCCCTTGCTGTCCAGCGTGACGGCCAGCTTGTCGGCCACCAGCTTGGCGCTGCCATCGCGCGTGTGCAGGGCGCCGTCGCTGTCTTCTTCGTCCACAAAGTCTTCGGCGAAGTAGCCACGCGCATCGGGGTCACGCGGCGCCTGGGGCGGCTTGAAGCTGAAGCCTGGGAAGCGCTGCGTGCGCAGGGCGCTGTCCACATCGGCGTCGTTCAACTGGGCTGACACACGCACCGGCAGGCCGGCCGCGCCGCCGCCATTGCCGTAGTTCACCTGCAGGTTCAGGGGCACCTCGCCCGGTTGAACCAAAGCCCCTTTGGGCCCTTGGATGCGACCGGTCATCACCGGCAGCCGGAATTCTTCGACCCGGAACGAGCCGGTCTCGACCTGGCCGTGCTCTGTCTCCAGTTGCACCTTGTAGACGCCCAGCTTGGCGTCTGCGGGGATGTTGAAGACCGTGTCGGCGTGCATTTGCATGCGCCATTGCAACGGGAAGCGGAACTCCTGCCCCGAGCCTTCGTGCACGATGGTCACCGACTCGGGCAACTCGTCGGCGCGCAGCAGGCGCAGGCCTTTGAGTTGCTCGGCCCGCGCGTGGTGTTGCATGGACACGGTTTGGCCGGCGCGCAACAAGGTGCGGTCGAGCACGGTGTGCAGGCGCTTGGCTTCGGGCTCGCCGCGGTTGCTGCCCTGCACGTGGAAGCGCCAGGACTCGATGCCCTCGTTCCAGCTCGACCACACAAAAGCCATGTCGGCGCGGCCTCCCTCATCGGTCTTGCGGGCGCTGATGAAATAGCCTTCTTCACGGCCTGAGCGGCCTTGGCCTGTGCAGTGGTCCCAAGCCAGCGGGGGGAGGTCTTCGTGGATGCTGGCAAAGCCTTGCGCGTCGGTGTGGCCGCTCCACACGGGCTTGCCGCGGCAGTCCGATACCTGGATGCGCGCTTCGGGCACTGGCTTGCCCTTGTCCAGCGTGGTCACCCACACGCCCGAGTTGACCTCGCCCCACTTGAAATGCACGGCCAGGTTGGTGACCAGCACGCTGGTGCGCACGTACATGGGCGCGTCACGGTCCAGCAGGGCCTTGCCCAAGCGCGGCGAGGCGATCTCGACCACGTGAAAGCCTGGTTGCGGCATGGGGATGCCGATCACCTCAAAGGGATGCGGATCGGTCTTGGCTTGAGCGGGCAAGGCCAGCTGCCGTGCCGACGAGGCGCGGTTGAGCAGGCTCACCGTGCGCGTCTGCACCAAGTGGGCCATGCCGTTGTCATCGTCTGCATCGACTTTGCGCACGGGCTGCGGTGGCAGCTTGATGCGCAGTTCGTTTTCGACTTCGTTCCGCGGCAGGCGGGTTTCGTCGTAACGCTTGACCTTGGCCAGCCACTCGATGATGGCTGCGTCTTCGACCACGGTGAGGTCGCGCACCGCGGCCTTGCTGCGCTGGTTCGCAGCTTGGACGGCACTGGCTTGCAGGCCTTTGACGGCCAGGTCGCCTTCCACGTGGCGTACCGTCACGGGCAGGGTGGGTTCGGCGTTCAGCTCCAAGATGCCGAAGGTGGCGCGCGGGAACTTGGCCAGAGGCGGCGCATCGGCCGTGCGTGTCTTGATCGGGAAGGCCGTGGCATTGCTCAGGCTGCGCCCCGAGTCGTCTTTCAGATCAGACGGGATCTCGATGTGGACCTCGCTGCTTTCAGGGAACGAAGGCTTGAATTCCACCGCGCTGACGGCGCTCTCTGAGGGGTCGATCTTGACCTCGCCCGGGTTGCGCGAGAAGAAGTACAGCCACTTGCGGATGCCACCACTGAGCACGCCCACCAGGCGCTCTTGCGTCTCGCCCTTGTGCTGTTCGACCATGGGCGGGTGGCTGCCGTCGGCCGCCTTGAGCACGATGCGCTCGGCCAGCTTGCGCGGTACGGGCGATGAGAACTCGATGCGCATGGGCCGGATCGGCAAGCAGTCCGAGCGCGCGTTCACCCGCTCGCAGGTGAAGCTGGCCGTGAACGGCGGGCGCACCTCGTAGCTCAGCTTGCGCTCGGCCGAATTGGGCACGCCCGAGGCCGTGGCAATGCCCTTGCCCCAGACCAAGTTCACGCTCGCGTCTGGCGGCAGCGGGCGGGCGCAGCGCACCATCACCACACGCTCTTGCTGTGGCACCAGGTCCACCGCTTTGAGGATGTCGGCGCGCACCTGCCCGCCCACCACCGCCACGGGCAGGCGCTCAGACACGCCACTGACCTCGCAATGGGCGTGCTTTTCGATGCTGGCCTGGGTGGCGTCGCCATTGAGCAGCAGCGCGAACACCTGCTCTTCTTCGATCTTGCTGTAGCTGCTGGGCGAGGGGTAGGCGCGCACCACCGAAGGCCCCCCGGTGCTGAAGGCAAAGCGCTTGCCACCGGTCACGGCCTCGCCGCTGACGGCCTTGACGCCTGCGCT
This sequence comes from Burkholderiales bacterium, assembly GCA_947377275.1. GTDB lineage: Bacteria > Pseudomonadota > Gammaproteobacteria > Burkholderiales > Burkholderiaceae_C > Aquabacterium. Next base: position 6,135 of record CANCFV010000004.1, read on the forward strand.
CAGGTTCAAGGCGCAGCGCGTGCCCGCAGGCACGTCTTGGGTGAAGTCATACACCCAGGTCTTGTCGTCCACCCAGCGGCCCGTGCCGGTCACGCTTTTGCCGCTTTGGCAGGCCACCTCGAAGGGCGATGGCAAGCGCGGGTCGCCCAGTTTGACCATCGAGTCAGAGAAGGTCACGCGCGCTTGCCGCACCTTGGCCACCTCGCCTTGGGGCGACATGGTTTGCACCGTCACTGCCAGGGCCTGCGTGATCAGCGCGGCGGAAGCCACCGCCAAGCCCAGTCCCAGTCCGATGGACAGGCGGCCCCATGGTTTCTTGGGTGACAGGTGCATGTTTGACTCCTCTGGTTTTTGGTGTGGTCGGCCCGCGCATGGGGCAGCGCAAACTATAGGGGCCGAGGCGGGGATGTCACGCTGTGGCGTCGCCCCTCTTTGGAAGGGGCCTCGGCGGCCGGAGGGCATCGCTTGAAGATGCTCGCCGCGAATGTGCGCAAAATCCAGTCTGGCCTTCGCCCATCCGCGCCCTTTCATTTCAGCTGATCACCTGCACATGCCCCTCACCGCCGCCATCATCGACCTCGACGGCACCATGGTCGACACCCTCGGCGACTTCATCGTCGTTCTTCAGTACACCTTGTCCGACATGGGCTGCCACCCGGTCGAGATCGCCCGCGTTGACCGTAGCTTCGTGGCCCAGACCGTGGGCAAGGGCACCGACGACCTCGTGCGCCGCAGCCTGGCGCATGCCTGGGGCCTGCTGCCCGATGACGCCGATGTGAGCGCCCACTTGCCCCAGGCGCTGGCCTTCTATCACCACCACTACCCGCGGCTCAACGGCTTGCATGCCGAGGTGTTTGCCGGCGTGCCTGAGGGCTTGCAGCAACTCAAAGACCTTGGCGTGCCCCTGGCGTGTCTGACCAACAAGCCCACGGCCTTTGCCAAGCAGTTGTTGGCGGCCAAAGGGCTGGATGGCTTTTTCAGCCAGGTGTTTGGGGGTGATGCCTTCGAGCGCAAGAAGCCCGACCCGCTGCCGCTCATCAAGACTTGTGAGGCCTTGGGCGTGCCGCCCTCACAAGTGGTGATGGTGGGAGATTCGAGCAACGATGCCCAGGCGGCGCGCGCCGCGGGCTGCGAGGTGCTGCTGGTCACCTATGGCTACAACCACGGTGACCCCATTGAAGCGGTGCCGGCGCTGGCCCACGTCGCACGTCTGGACCAGGTCAACTGGCGCGCCGTGCTGGGCTGATCAGAGCAGGGCGTCCAGCACCGGGGCCGCCTTGTGGTCCAGCAAGGCGTCTTTCATGTTCGTGGAGTTGGGGCGGTTGCCCAACCACACGCGCAACACCGCGCCGAAGTACTGCGTGTCTTGCAGCGGCAGGCCCACGGGCTGGTTGTTCACGTAGAACACGGTGCCGCGGGCGGGCACATAGTCGATGGCGAACACATCGCCCACGTTCAGGCGCTTGATGCGCGAAAACTGCTCGCCCATGGTGCGGATGGCCGGGATGAGCTTGAAGAACTCTTCGCGGCTTGAGTTGACTTCAATGCCCTTGGTCACGACCTTGCCCAATTCGTCCACGCGCATGCCTTGCAGCATCACGAACCGCAGCTGCATGGGGGCGTTGGTTGCCAGCACGTCTTCGGCCTTGGCGGTTTTCTTGGGCAGGTACAAGCCCACCGTGTAGAGCTTGGCCACCGCGCGGTAGGCCACGCCCGAACCGTTGAGGTTCACGGTGGTGCCTTCGATCTTCAGGCTCGGCGGGTAGTGCACGCCGACCAAGTCGGCAGACTGAGCCCATGCGCCGTGGCAAGCCAGCGTGACCAGGGCCGTGCCCGTGGCGGTGAGCGCAAAGCGCCTGAGTTGAACCAGATCTGAGGGCTTGGGCAACATACGCGAGGTGTGGGTGGTTCCTGAGCTGCGGGAACGTTGACAGTAAGGGATTCTTACGCGTTCAACGTCAATCACAATTTGGGTTTGCCCTTGAGGAGGGCTTCCTCGGGTGGGCGGCGCGTCAGCTGGCGCCAAGCCCCCCCTGCTACACTGGTTTGATGTTCATTTCTCGCAAACAGACCCGAGGTTCGAGCGACCGGGGGGCATGGCCCTGGCGTCGCTGTTCGCCCTAGTCCGTCTGGGTGATGCCGATCATAGGCGTCACACCCACCCGGCCCAGTGCGTGCCATCCCTAAACGGTAAGCGCTGGTTAACAGTGGCCCCCACTCGCTCGTGTGGGGGGTGCGACGAGATGACATCTGTGGCGCAAAGCTCACTGCCCAGAACGTGCAGCGCCGGGCTTGGAGGCCCAATACCCATGATCACCGAAGCCCAATTCAATGAACTGGCCGCACAGGGCCACAACCGCATCCCTCTGGTCGCCCAGGCCCTGGCCGACCTCGATACCCCGCTGTCGCTCTACCTCAAGCTCACGCAAAGCCGGCCCTTGAGCTTCTTGCTCGAATCGGTGGTGGGGGGTGAGCGTTTTGGCCGCTACTCGTTTGTCGGTTTGCCCGCCCGGACCCTGGTGCGCGCCACCGGCCGGCAGGTCGAAGTCGTGACGGACGGCGCCGTGATCGAAACCTTCACGGGCAACCCGCTCGATTTCATTGCCGCCTACCAAGAGCGCTTCAAGGTGGCCGTGCCCCAGGGCCTGCCGCGCTTTTGCGGCGGCTTGGCTGGCTATTTTGGTTACGACACGGTGCGCCACATCGAGCCTCGCCTGGCCCAGACGCACAAGCCCGGTGGCATCGGCACGCCCGACATCCTGCTGCTGCAGTGCGAAGAGCTGGCCGTCATCGACAACCTGGCCGATCGCCTGTTCCTGATCGTCTATGCCGACCCGGCCCTGCCCGGCGCCTACGCCCAGGCCGCTGCGCGCATCGCCCAGCTGCAAGCGCAGCTCAACGCGGTGGTGGCGGTGCCGCCCATCGCCGCGGGCGAGTCATACCCGGTTGAGCGCCATTTCGCGCAGGCCGATTTCGAGGCGGCGGTGCGCAAGGGCAAGGAATACATCGCTGCGGGCGACTGCATGCAGATCGTGATCGGTCAGCGCCTGCAAAAGCGCTTCACGGCCTCGCCCCTGAGCTTGTACCGTGCGCTGCGCTCGATCAACCCCAGCCCTTACATGTACTACTACGACCTGGGCGACCACCACGTGGTGGGTTCTTCGCCTGAGATCCTGGTGCGCCAGGAAAAGGTCAGCGGGCCGCAAGGCGAGAGCGAAACCGTCACCATCCGCCCCATTGCAGGGACACGTCCGCGTGGCGCCACGCCTGAGCTCGATGTGGTCAACGAGGCCGAACTGCTGGCCGACCCGAAAGAGCGTGCCGAGCACGTCATGCTGATCGACCTGGCCCGCAACGACATCGGCCGCATCGCCAAAACCGGCACCGTCAAGGTGACCGAAGCCTTTGGCATCGAGCGCTACTCGCATGTCATGCACATCGTCAGCAACGTCGAGGGCACCTTGAAGGACGGCATGACCGGCCTGGACGTGCTGCGCGCCAGCTTCCCGGCGGGCACCTTGAGCGGCGCGCCCAAGATCCGCGCCATGGAGATCATCGACGAGCTCGAGCCCGTGCAGCGTGGCGTGTACGGCGGTGCAGTGGGCTACCTGAGCTTTGCCGGCGACATGGATGTGGCCATTGCGATCCGCACTGGCGTGATCAAAGACCAGACCTTGTACGTGCAGGCCGGCGCCGGCGTGGTGGCCGACTCGGTGCCCGAGCTCGAATGGAAAGAGACCGAGGCCAAGGCCCGCGCCGTGATCCGCGCCGCCGAAATGGTCGAGCAGGGCTTGTGATGCTTCCGCGCTTCAGCGGCCCAGCAACTTGACACGCAGGGCCGCTTGCGCAGGCACCTCAACCCAGCGGTACACCGCCACCGCCAGCGCGAACGTGATCCCCAGGAAACCCAACAGCCAATAGGGCTCGCTCAAAGGCAGGTTTTCAGGTTGGCCGCCGCTCAGGTTGGCCACCAGCAACTGCAGTGGGAAGTGCAGCAAGTAGCTGGCGTAGGTGGTGTTGCCCAAGGTGGCAATCAGTTGGGACGTGCGGGCGCCGCGCGGATGCACCCAGCGCAGCAGCAGCAAGATGGCCGTGGGCGCCAACAAGGCGGTGTAAAACATGGGGCGCAGCACGCCCAAGGCTGTGGCCGCAGTGCCCGCCGCCAGCAGGGCTGCCGCGCCCATCACAGCCAGGCTTTGCGCCTTCGGTGCCAGGCGCAGCAAGGTCTGGTGCGCGAAGTGCGTCAAGCCACCCAGGTAAAAGAAGAACACGCACAGCACCACGGGGTGATCCGTTCGCTTGCTCGCATAGACGGCACCTGCCGCGGCGATGATGCCCAACACCTGCCACCAGCGCGTCAGGCCCAGCCGGCACAGGCCAAAGAACAGGCCATACACCAGCACCTCGATCGACACGCTCCAGATGGGTCCGTTGAATGACCACTCCGAGCGCCCCGGCCAGTCGCTGGCCAGCAAGAGCTGCAGTCCGAAATGAGGCAGGTCATTGAATTGATAGACGTAGCCCGCGCCATGCTGAGCCTGGTACCAAGCGGCCAGGGCGGCCACGGCCAGCAGCGTGATCAGGTGCAGGGGGTAAAGCCGCGAAAAACGCAGCGCCGCAAAGCGCCATGGCGATACCTGCCCTTGTTGAACCGGCTGCGCGTACTTCCAGAAGAAGATGAAGCCTGACAGCGCCCAGAACACCTGCACGCCCAGCCAGCCCGCTTCGTAAAACGGTTTGAGCAGGGCATACATGGGTTGGGCCGTGACCTCAAAGCCCTGGTGCGTGCCACCCACCATGTAGAAATGGTTGTAGTGCCACACCAGCACCGAGATGGCACAGGCAAAACGCAAGACCTCTAAACCCAGCAGGGAGTGATTGACGGGAGACGTGGGACGCATCCCGTCATCTTGGCATGAAGCCCCGCTGTGCTTGGGCGCGCGGGCCCCCTCAGCTGCATGTCACCGGAGGGCTGGCATGTTGTGTCTATTTTTTGAGGGTGATTTCATTGTGGATGGTGTGAGCACCTTCGGCGGCCCGCGCGATCCGCAGGGCCGCTTCCATCTGCGACGGCAGATTGACCTCGCCGCTCAGCCGCACATCGCCTTTGGTGGTCACCACGGCGATGTCAAAGCCCTTGACAGCGTCGTTTTGCTGCAAAGCGGTTTTCACGTGCTCGGTGACATCGGTGTCTGACACGTTGACAGCTTCTGCCGTAGCCAAAGGCATGGGGGCTTGTGGCGTCTTGTTGCAGCCAACCAAGGCCATGGCGGTGGTCAGAGCGATGGCCCAGCGGGCGGCACAGGTGCGTTGCTTCATGAGAGGCCTTTCCAAACCAGGAGCCCTGTTGGCAGGGATGGGCGCCCAGCTTGGCCTCTTGTTCAGCGTCTGTCTGTTCGGTGTCCAACACTGCCCCTGGAACCGTTGAACCACACCACTCTCACCCCGTTTTTTGACCGAATGACGCCCATCCAGTGAAGCAAAGTGCACTGAATCGTGCGAAATCCACGCAACAGCGGTGATGGAGCTCATTCCGTCGTTTCGGCGCAAGCGATCACTCAAGTTCGAATGGCTTGCGTCGAAAAACGTGACTCACACCCAATTGCAAATGGATGTTCAGTGTGGGCAGACGCGCGTTGGTGCCGGCTGCCATGTTCGTGTGGCAGTACCTCTTAACAGCGTTCATTCTTACGGAAGGAATTCCCAATGACTTCAAAGACAACATCGCATCGTTTTGCCAAGACGGTGGGCTTTTTCGCCGCGGTCTTGCCCGCCTTGGCCCTGGCCAACGCAGACGTTGAAAAAAACATCGCCAACCCGAACAACTGGGCGATGCAAGCGGGCGACATGTTCAATCAGCGCCACAGCAAGCTCAAGCAAATCAACACCAAAAACGTGGGGAAGATGCAGGTTGCTTGGACCTTCTCCACGGGCGTTCTGCGCGGCCATGAGGGCTCGCCGCTGGTGGTGGATGGCGTGATGTATTTGCACTCGCCTTTCCCCAACAAAGTCTATGCCGTTGATTTGGACACCCAGAAAATCCTCTGGAAGTACGAGCCCAAACAAGACTCGGCCGTGATCCAGCAAATGTGTTGCGACACCGTCAACCGCGGTGTGGCTTATGCAGAAGGCAAGGTCTTCCTGCAACAGGCAGACAGCACCTTGGTCGCCCTGGACGCCAAATCAGGCAAGCCCGTTTGGAGCGTCAAGAATGGCGATCCCAAGAAGGGCGCCGTGAACACCAATGCGCCTCACGTCTTTGGCAACAAGGTGATCACTGGCATCGCCGGTGGCGAATGGGGTGTCCGCGGCTTCTTGGCCGCTTATGACATCAACACCGGCGCCCTGGCCTGGAAGGGCTACAGCACCGGCCCTGACGCCGAAATGCTGATGGACCCTGAGAAGACCACCACCTGGGCCGATGGCGCCGTGCGCCCTGTTGGCAAAGACTCGTCTTTGAAGACGTGGCAAGGCGACCAGTGGAAAACCGGCGGCGGCACCACTTGGGGTTGGTACAGCTATGACAAGGCCACCAACTCGGTTTACTACGGAACAGGCAACCCATCCACCTGGAACCCCTCTCAGCGCCCTGGCGACAACAAGTGGTCCATGAGCATCTGGTCTCGTGACCTGGACACCGGCGCCGTGAAGTGGGTCTACCAGATGACCCCGTTTGACGAGTGGGACTTTGACGGCGTCAACGAGATGATCTTGGCCGACATCGACGTCAAGGGCAAGCCCACCAAGGCACTGGTTCACTTTGACCGCAACGGCTTCGGCTACACGCTGGACCGCACCACCGGCGCCCTGCTGGTGGCTGAAAAGTTCGACCCCAAAGTCAACTGGGCCACCCACGTCGACATGAAGAGCGGCCGCCCTCAGGTCGTGCCCAAGTACTCGACGGCTCAAAACGGCCCCGACGTGAACACCAAGGGCATCTGCCCTTCGGCGCTGGGCACCAAAGACCAGCAACCTGCTTCGTTCGATCCTGACACCAAGCTGTTCTATGTGCCCACCAACCACGTGTGCATGGACTACGAGCCCTTCAAGATCGACTACACCGCAGGTCAGCCTTACGTGGGCGCCACCCTGTCGATGTACCCCACGCCGGGCAGCCATGGCGGCATGGGCAACTTCATTGTCTGGGATGCCAGCAAGGGCAAGATCGTTCAGAGCCACCCAGAGAAATTCTCTGTCTGGTCTGGCGCGCTGACCACCGCCGGCGGCCTGGTTTGCTACGGCACGCTGGAAGGCTACCTGAAGTGCATGGACAAGAAAGACCTGTCCAAGGAGCTGTTCAAGTTCAAGACGCCATCGGGCATCGTCGGCAACGTGTTCACCTATGAGCACAAGGGCAAGCAGTTCATCGGCGTGTTCTCGGGCATTGGTGGCTGGGCCGGCATCGGCATGGCCGCAGGTCTGGAAAAAGACACCGACGGTCTTGGCGCGGCAGGTGGCTACCGTGAACTGGCTCAGTACACCGAACTGGGCGGTTCTCTGACGGTCTTTGCCGTGCCCAAGTAAACGGTCAAATCCTCGTAAAACGGAAAGGGCCCCTTCTGTGCAGAGCTGTTCAGAAGCGGCCCTTTTTTGCAATCAATCCCATCGGTTGCCAGGTTGAAATCATGCGTAAATTGACGTTGGTGTTTTGTTTGTTCGGTGCCATCAGCGGCCCCCTTTGGGCCCAGGCCACCGCCCCGGCAGCGTCTGCTGCGCCCCTCTACAAGGTGGTTGACGGCAACAAAGTCGACGCTGAAACCATGAAGGGCTTTCGGCTTTGGCGCGCATCGGCTTGCGACCGATGCCATGGCGCCAACCAAGAGGGCATGGTGGGGCCTTCGTTGATCAACAGCCTCAAGACCTTGAGCAAAGACGAATTCATCAAGACGGTGCGCGATGGCCGGCTTGAAAAAGGCATGCCCAATTTCGGCAACAACCCTGCCTTCATGGCCGATGTTGACGACTTGTATGCCTACCTCAAAGGCCGCTCAGACGGCGCCATCACCAAGGCGAAGGTTGAGGCCATCAAATGAGCCCGCTGGCCCGCGTTGGCCTCGTGTGCATTGCCTCTGTCTTGTCCATGCACACGGCCATGGCGCAAGGCGTCAGCAGCGAGCGCAAAGCGTTCCGCGTCTGCCTTGACCCCAGCAACCTGCCCTTTGCGAACCTGCAGGGCGAGGGCATTGAAAACAAGCTGGCCGATGTGTTTGGCAAGTCCTTGGGCTTGCCCGTCACGTACTACGCCTTCCCGCAGCGCTTTGCCTTCGTGCGCAACACGCTCAAATACAAGCTGCCCGGCGAAGAATACCCCTGCGACATCCTGATGGGTGTGCCTGTGGGTTTCGATCAGGTCTCGGTCACCAAGCCGTACTACACATCGACCTATGTGATGGTGTTTGCCCGCGGCGTGAACAAGGCCCTCGATGGCGTTGCTTCGACCGAGGACTTCCTGAAGCTGCCGCCTGAGACCTTGAAGTCATTGCGCATCGGCGTGTACGACAAATCCCCCGCTTCAGAGTGGCTGAGCAAGCACCATCTGGTTGACCAGGGGGTGCCCTATCGCATGCTCAATTCCGATCCGCAGCAGTACCCTGGCGAAATCATCGAGAAAGACCTGGCCTCTGGCAAGCTGGACGTGGCCATCGTCTGGGGCCCCATGGGTGGCTACTTCGCCAAGAAGGTCAAAGCACCCGCATTGACGGTCGTGCCGATGGCATCAGAGCCCGGCGTCAAGTTTGACTACGCGGTTGCCATGGGCGTGCGCTACGGTGAACGCGAGTGGAAGGCGACGATCGAGGGGCTGATCGACAAACACCGTGCGGACATCCAATCGATACTGAGCAGCTACGGTGTGCCTTTGGTGGGCGCGCCACCCTCTGCCACACCACCATGAATCGCATCCAATTTTGCCTGGCCGTGTCTCTGCTGGCGCCCATGGTCGGCGGAGCTGCAGCAGCCGCCGCCACCACAGACGGCACGCCAGACTATTCAGACGCCGAACGCCTGGTCTTCATGCGAGACCACCTGCATGGCGCCAAGCCTTCGGCCACTTTGAGCTACGTGTTCAAAAAGACCGGCAGCATGGAGCCGGGGTTTGAAGACAAGGTGCAGGTGCAGCTGATCGCCAAAGCAGATGGCAGCTGCTGCGATGCCAAGGGTGACTTTTTCACCGGCGCGCACCACATGGACATGCCCGATGTGCCGGATGCCAAAAGCAACCCCGTCATCCTGTACTTCTTGGAGCGAGACATCCGTGAAATGCAGCGGCTGACGAAGGGGCAGGCCAACCATTTCCGCAAGTACATCCGCATGGCGGTGTACGAAGGCGCCGTGGTCAAGGACGCCACCTTGACGTACCAAGGGCGCCAGGTCAAAGGACAAGAGGTGAGCTTTTCGCCTTACCTGAAAGACCCCAACCGTCCGCGTTTCGAGAAGCTGGCCCAGAAACAGTACACCTTCCGCTTCTCTGATGCGGTGCCCGGTGGCGTTCTCAGCCTGAGCACGCAGGTGCCCAACCCGGATGGCACATCGGCGCCACTGATGACCGAAGAGCTGCTCCTTGACGGCGCCAACCATTGAGAGATCACACATGAAAAAAGCAACTGTTTGGATGCAGATCGCCACTGGCCTGGGCTTGGGCTTGCTGTGCAGTGTCGGTGCATGGGCCAACGACTTTCCCACCAGCGAACGCGTGATCTACGTGCAGGAATGCATCAAAGCCAACCCTGGTCCTCACTTCGAAATGATCAGCAAGTGTTCGTGCGCGCTCGACACCCTGGCCGCCAAGGTGCCCTACAAAACGTATGTGGAAATGAGCACGGCCGCCAACGCCACCACGATTGGCGGTGAGCGTGGCAGCGAGATCCGAGACAACCCCTCTCTGCAAGAGTTGATCAAGACCTACAAGGGATTGCAGGCGCAGGTCAAAGCGTCCTGCTTCATCGGCGGCGTCAAATAAGAGACAGCAAAGCCCGCAGGCTGGACTCGTCCAGCTTGGCGACACGGTCGCCCGCGCACACCGCCGTTCTGAAGCCCGCGAACGTGGGCGACAAGGCTTGCAGTTGCGCCACGTGGGCCATTCGCAAGGCTCCCGCCACACCCGACATCGCCCCTGACGCTCCCACAAGGTGGACAAAGCGTTGCAGGTCGTCAAGCGTGAGCACATCGAACAAGCTGCCTTGGCGCTTGTCAAAGGTGTCCACCATGATGCCGGGCAGACCCAAGCGACAGGCTTGCTCGATGCGCTCCCAATCCAGCCCCTGGTCGGCCAAAAACACTGGGATGACCGCGTGCCCGGATTGCCCCAAGGCCGCGAGCACGTCGCCAGCGCCTGGGGAGCGGTCGATGCCGACCTTCACATAGGTGACGCCACAAGTGGCAACGGCTTGCACGCACGCCAAGATCGGTGCGGGGTCAAGCGACGGGATGTCGCCAATGGTGGCACTCAGGGGCTGACTCAAGCCCTGGGCGCGCAGGGTGTCGACCACGTCCCGGATGACGCCCACCCCCAAGCCACCCAAAGCACCTTCGCGAGGCTCTTTGAGGTCAATGAAGTGCGCACCACCGTGCGCGGCAATGAGCGCTTCCTCGACACTGCGAACGCTGACCAGAACCCGCATCACGCATTCGCCCCAACAGATGTGGCCTGGCGATGGGTGTGAATGGCCTCTTGCAGCCACACCCAAGCCTCTCGCTCGGCCGGGCCTGCCGTTTTGTCGATGGCGATTTGCAGATAGGCCATTTCGCTGTCGACTTTGGCCGCATCCAGCATGTGCAGCCGGCTCACCAGCACCGCGCCTTCCACCACCGCAGCCTGGGCGCGGTTCATGCCGATGAAGGGCGCATGCACGGCCTCGTCGATGCGGTCCATGTGCAGCACGGTGCGTGGCCCGTCTTCAGCTTCATGGGCCAGTCGCAGAACCAGATGGCTCAACGCGCTTGCCAACCTCACACCATGGGGCGTGGCTGCTGGCACGCAAGGCCAGGTTTTGCGGCCCGTCACGCAGCCAGCGAAAACGCGGGTGTCGGTGACCACATTGAGCACGGCATGGCGCGTGGCCAAGATGTTGTCCAAAGTCACCGAGGGCCGAAAAGGCATCAGCACCACTTGCTGCCCCGCGTAGCGCACGCCCATGGGCGCCACGTGAGGATCACCTTGTACGGACACCGTGGTGATCACGGTTTCGAAAATGACGTCGTTCATGCTGCAGGCTTTTTCATGGTCGTGCCAGGTGCGCACCAGTTGTCCAAGTCTGTGGCCAACTTGGGCGTTGCACAGCCCCAGTCCAGCGCTTGATCTTGAACATAACGCTTGCCCAAACGCCACGCGGTTTCGGCATGGGCCAACTCCACCCCCATGTAAAAAGCATGGGCGGCGTCAGATTCCAAATTCAGCTGTGGCCACAAGTCAAAAGCACCTTGGGCCAGGCGCATGCCATCGCGGTTGTAGACATGCAAACCCAGTGGCGAAATTTGAACCCGGAAGTTGGGGTCTTTCACCAAAGCGGCAGTGGCCGCGATGTCTTGCGGGGAGTCGGTGAAGGGGTGCTTGGCATGCACCGTCATCAGCTCATCGGTCATGCCCTTGGGCAGGGTTCGATGGCGCACGGCGGCATGCATCATGCGTCGCGCCACATCGGCCTCGCGCACGGCACGGCGTGCGTGCTGGCTCACTTGCGTCGTCAAAACGGCCGACACATGCAGCTCTGCCGCGATGCCAAACAGCACGGCGTTGATGCCGCTGGTGTCGGCTTCGGTCAGCTCGGTCACATTGCCCACGCCCATCATGATGGCCACGTCGGGGTAGCGCTCGCGCAGCCGGTGGTAGCGCACGATGGCCTTGGTCAGGCCAAAGGGAATGGGGTCGAGGATCGAATCCGCCAGGAACGCGCGCCCCTTCTTGTGCATGGCGTCTATCGCCGCAAACAAGGAGTCTTCGTCCGCAGGCTCGCGAGGGATCAGCACCGGCGTGGCGGCCACTTCATCGGCCACCCACAAGGTGTCCAGCGTGAGGCTGAGCAGGTAGTCGGCCCCGGCTCTGCCCGCACGCAGCAGTTCTTGGGTGTCGAGGGAGTCCACGCTCACAGCCCAGCCTTGTGCCTTCAAAGCAAGCACGCTGTCTTCCAGGTGAGCGAAGGCCGTTTCAGGCAAACAACCCAAGTCAATGACGTTGGCACCGTCGGCCACCAAAGCCCGTGCGCGCGCCACGATGGCGTCCACACTCAAGCGTGGCGCGTCCACGATCTCGGCAAAGATGGCCACCTCGTACTCGCTCAAGTCCATCGGCTTGGCGGCGCGTTGGAAGAAGCGAGGCAGGTCTTTGAGCTCCTCTGGCCCGCGCTCCACGGGGATGCCGAAATGGGCACTCAGCGCATCGACATCGCCACGGCAGCGGCCGGGCACGATGATGCGGTCGGCAGACACGGGCAAGGTGACGCGACGGCGGATCATGTCCGCCGTCATCAGCGCGGCAACTTGCAAACCGATCTCACGCACCTCCCAAGTGAAAGGCAGCGGCGCCAAGCCCTCCAGCACCTGGATCAAGCCCGCTTGCGCGAGTCGGCCCGTCAGAAAGAGGGTGTGAGCCATGCGAGTGACAGTTCGCGCAATCGCGCATCCAACGCGGCCTGCAATTGATCTGGCGAGCTCACAACTTGGCAGAAGTCGATGCCGCGCAGGCGTTCCACGTTCTCCAGCTCAATGCGGCGAGGGCGCAAGGTGACCCAATCATGCGGGGCCTTGGTGACCACCACAGGCTCGGTGTCGCAGGCCAACACGATGCTGGGGATGCTCAGCTTGCCTGCCTGCGCCATCATGTTGGTGGGCAGGGTGTCGCTGATGCCCAGGGCGCACTTGGCCACGGTGTTGCTGGTGGCAGGTGCAATGACCACGGTGTGATAGACGTCATCGTAGAGCGTGCCCACAGGTGCGGCGCTGGCCGTCTTGTCGCGGAACACACGAAAGCGGGCCTTGATGTCGGTCAGCTCCATTTTGTAAATGGACAGGACTTCTTCGCCCGCGGCTGACAAATACACATCAACCTCAGGCAAGCGTGCGGCCATGGCCAACGACTCGTCCAAGTAATGCCCAGACCCTGTGATACACCAGGCAAAGCGAGATCGGGTGGCTTTCATCAAGGCTGCTGCCCCCACAAGTCAAAAGTTGGCGTTCTCAACACAAAGGGCATTCTCAACACGGCGTGTGCAAAACACTTCGAGGGATGGCGGTGTAAAACGGCACTTTTCACGGGATGCGTCGGTTGCAATTTCGTGCGAAAAAAGGCATTGTCAACAAGCGATCGTTGCGCACCATTGTCACCCCAGAAAAGGACCTCCGATGAATACCATTCGGCACGTTGAGCACCCAGCGTTCGCAGGCTCCAAGCCTGGGTTTGAGCAGAATGCCACGCCGATGGACATTGTCTTCGTCGAAGGGCTGCGAGCGCAAACCATCATCGGCATTGACCCCGAGGAGTTGCATACCCCGCAAGACTTGGTCATCGATGTTCACGCAGGTGTGCCCGTCGCAAAGGCGTGCAGCACAGACCATATTGTGGACACCATCCATTACGGCGTGGTCAGAGATCGCATTTTGCGGCTGTTGCAAAACCACCAGATCAAATTGCTGGAGGCATTGGCCGAAGTCATCTCTGACATTCTCATTCAGGAGTTTGGCGCGCATTGGGTTCGCGTCAAAGTGGTCAAGCCCCAAAAGTACAACGATGTGCACGCAGTGGGTGTGCTGATTGAACGCACGCGGCCAGAAACACCCCCGAGCGTCGGCGTCACACCGCAAGTTCAAAACTTCCTGCGCCTGATTGGCTCCGGCATGGTGCCAAACAGCCATTGAGCTGGCCAAACAAAAAAACCGACGGGTTTGACGCCGTCGGTTTTGTGATGCCGTCCAAGACGGCATACCCATTTGACTTTACTTGGCAGCGAAAGGGTGCGCAGAAGCGCCCTTCTTGGCCACCACTTCAGCAGCCGTGGGCGAGCCGGTCACGGCACGCTTGATGGACTCTTTGACGGCTTGGTAGTTGTATTCCTGGATCTTGGCATCGTCGTCGGCCAACCAGTGGATGAACACGCCAACGCAAATGAACAGGTTGTCTGCTTCATCGGCGGGAATGGTGCCATCTTCCACGCAGTCAGCTACGGCCAACGCGACACCACGCTGGGCTGGGCCAAACATCTGAACAGCTTGTTTGGCGCCCTTGATCGTGACCTTGTTGAACATCACCGTTGCGGGCTTGGTCAACAAATTGGGGGCCACCACGGCCAACAAAGATGTGAAGCCATCCTTGTTGTTGGTCAGCGCATTGGCGAAGGCTGTTTCTGCAGCGCTGCCACGTGGCCCAATCAGCAAGTCGATGTGCGCCACTTCGTTGCCATCTCCAACGAGTGACTCACCAACCATCATGCGGTCAATTTTTGCCATGTCTCGAATCTCCAATGTGCACAGGGGGGGTTGTTTGAATGCGCCACCAGTTGGTCTGACAGCGCCGATAAAGTTACCACGAACTGAGGGGGTAGCCAAATCGAGTTAGCCATGTTATTGGCCCTAAATGTGATTTCGCCACGCGAGCAGCATCATGATGGCGACCGTCAGGTCAGCGCTGGTGCCCGGGTTGATGCGTTCGTGCTTGAGAGATTCATCCCATTCGATGAAACCGGGTGCCTGATCGATCGCCTCGCCATCTGTCAATCGAGTGAGCCACGTCTTGGCTTGGGCAGATACCTGCGCTGCAACAAGCTGACCATGTTTGCGAACAATGTGCGAATCCAGGCACGACGACAGCACCGACAAGAACACGCGCTGCACAGAGACGACCTCCATGCCATCGGCTCGCAACGCAGGCTGTGCATCTGCCCATTCGAACACTTGCTTGAAACCATCTCGATACTGACGCGCAATGGCATCACGCTCAGCCGCCAGCGCCATGGCGGATCTCAAACCGATGCTGGGTGAGTCGTGCACATCGCCTTCGGGTACGCGCCCCAAGCCTCCCGGACTGGCACGGGCAATGGCCCGAAAGACCGACCGGGCATCTTCTTGTGTGAGTTGCGACAAAATGCCCTCGACGGCATCTGGTAATGCTGTCGCAGCGCCAGGTGCAGCCACGCGCTCCATCGCCATGACCATGGGTGCACAGAGCAACACGATGCCGAGATTGGTGTTGCAAGCCGCTGCTGCCCAACTGGCTTCGACCGCTCGCTCGACCCGTTCGCCCAGGCTCAGCCCCCTTTGAAAAAGAGGGCCTGCAGCCGCTTGCGCGCTGCCGATGAACAAGGGGGCACTCATGCCGTGGCCAGGAGAAGCCCAGCTCACGTTGCCTGGCTTGCGCACGGCCACGTCCCACTCACATGCGCGAAGAAAAGCCGCTTGAGCCAGGCTCATGCCATCTCCTTACGAAAGTCGGGCGCAGGCAATCAACTTGGGCGCGCGTGCCATGCACCGGTCCAGCAGGTCATCGACGATGGCCTGTGCGATGTTGAAAGGCGTGACCCGTTGCAAACCTTGCCAGGCGGCAATGCCGTTGACTTCCAGAACCTGAATGCCGTGGCCCATTGCGCCACCTGGCTCGCCAGGCAGCAGGTCGATGCCGGCATAGTCCATGTCGAGTGCGCGTGCCGCTTGTTCAGCCAAGCTGGCCAGCTCAGGCGTGAGGGCTTGAGGTTCGCAATGCGCGCCTTGCGCCACGTTGTGGACCCAATGCGCACTGACGCGGCGCATGGCGGTGATGGCCCTTCCGCCCACCACCAAGACGCGCCAATCAAAGCCAGGCTCGGTCATGGGTGGCACGAAGCGTTGCAGGTAGGCCAGGCGGCCATAGCCTTTGTCCAGCGGCGGCACAGGGTGAAAGACCCCGTCGACCTGGCCCACCAACTGAAGGCCCTTGCCTTGCGAGCCGAACAGGGGCTTGAGGACCAAGGCATGCCCGCGCGCGCCTTCGCGCATCGTCAAGCGTTGCGCGTGGGCAGCGGATTCCGTCGCCCAGGTCGGCGGTGTGGGTATGCCGGCGGCCAACAGCAACAGGCTGGTCATGGATTTGTCCACGCAGCGCTCAATGGCCCGGGCATCGTTGTAGACCGGGACCCCCCAGGCTTTGAGCGCATGCAGAACGCCCAGCCGCTTGGTGACTTGTTCGAAAGTGCCGCCTGCAATCCCTCTGACGATCACGGCATGGGGCAGCTCTTGTCCAAACCCTGGGATGCACAGGCCATGCGGGGCGACGTTGGTGTCGATGTGGCACTCAGCCAAGTCCACACAGCGGCCTTGAGCCCCGCGTCGCCGCAAAGCCGCTTGCAACTGGCGCGTGTGCCAGCCCACCTCATCCGTCATGATGGCAATGCGCAACTTGGGCATGGCTCAGGCTTCCTGCTGCCAGTGGTTCATCAGCAGGGGCAAGTTCATCGCGCCGCTGTGCCAGGTGTTGCCGCTGTCAAGGTTGCTGACCCACACTTCTGCAGGCGCAAAAAGACCGGGGTCGACTTTGTAGAAGTCGTAGCCGTAGTCCTTGAAGATGTCAGCAAACGGCCTGCCGTAATCTTTCGAGTGGCTCGATGGCAATTGCTTGGCCAGTTGGCGGGCAGCCTCATCACTGCCGCGAACCGACAAGTGAACCCGACCGCCATACAAGATGGCGTCATTGCTGCGCCCCATGGCCATGGCTTGATCCACACTGGGGATCGGGAGCGGTGCCACGCCACTGCCTTCAACGATGTCTGCCAGCGGAAAGCCCAACTGGTGAACCTTGTGCATGGCGACCTCCAGCACCCTGGCCACGACCTGGGTGGTGCCCGCCACGCTGGTGATGGGGGTCAAGACGATGGTCAATTGTTCTGGACGCAAGCCACACGCTTTCAGCACCTTGTCGATCACCACGGGCGGCGGCGGGCCATTGACCTCAAGGACCAAAGCGGTGACGCCGGCGTCGGCATCAATGTGGTCTTGATACCCCATCTCTTTCAGGATCTCTTCTTTGTTGGCCAACGCCCTGATGGGCCCAGAGCCCAGCGCAAAAAATTTCTTGCCGCCGGTTTCTTCCTTGGTGGCTTGCAAAGCCCAGCCCGCATATTGACTGGCCAGACAGGCCAACACCGGTTGTGAGCTTTTCACAGACACAGCGCTGAGCCATTCACTGCCCACCGTGCTGGGTTGAAGGTCAACCCGGCCCAAACCGCCCAGGCAAAGCGTGGCGATCAGTTGGCCCGCACCTGCACCCGCATGGGTCGCATCGATGATGCGAACGCCACTGGCATCTGTCGATTCAATCAAACCCAGGGTGTCTGCTTGCAAACTCAATCGCTTCACCAGCGATTGAACCCTTGCATTCACGCTGAGCTTGTGGCGGTGAGACATGTCGTTTGGGGGGTTCATCGTGAGCCTCTGAATGGGGCAGCAAGGTGCTGAGCTGCCGGGCCAGTTGGTGTTGAACTTGCTGAACGCTGCTGCCGTAGGCGCTGAGGCTGCACATGGGCTGCCCCTTGTCAAAGCGCATCGCTGCAGCAGGTAGATCGTGGCAATCGGCCCTTGAGGCCCATTTGGCAATGTCCGACTCGGTGATCAGCACCGAATGAGGTGCATACGCAATTTCAAAGCCTTCGACCTGGCTTTGTGCAGAGAGAAGATGCGCCCATGGAGGCAACTCTCCTGTCTGGCAGGCACGCACGTGCGCGAGCATCAGGCCATCGTCACTGAGTCGGTTGGCAGGCGCCACATACAGCGCCATGCTGGCGGGCGGGCGGGGGTTGATTTCGAGCACCAGGCAGCGCTCACCGTCAAGCATGAAGTCAAGGCTGCAAAGCCCCTTCAGACCCAAAACGGGCGTCAACTTCGAGACGGCTTGGCCGATGCTCCGGCTCACCGCTTTGCTGACGGGCACAGGCCCTATGGCGCCACAAAACACGAAGGGATGGCCACCCACCGGGCGCACGATCAATTCGTTGAAGCCGAGGATGGCCGCTTCGCGACCATTGGCCAGAAACGTCACCGACATCGGTGTGCCATCGACCCTTTTTTGAAAATAAGCGCGGTCTGTTGGCGGCTGGCCATCTGCGTCATCTGCTTCACCTGTGCCATCTGCCATGCGGATGTGCCAACCCCCACTGCCATGCGCTTGCTTGATGAGCCAATCGGTTGGTGAGTCTGGAGCGTGATGACGGGTGGGCGGGTGGTCGATGTCCAACGAAGTCAGGAGATCGAAAAACAGCACGGGGTCTTTGACCTGGCAGACGTGTTCTGCAGCGGTGCCGATCAGTGGCAGCAACTTGCTGCCCTCCCTGAGCACCTCAGGCAAGCCTTCAAAGTTGCTGCCCCCGATCCAGGCCGAAGCATCACCACTGCGCGCCAAAGAATGCAGGGTGGTCAGCACCCTTTCAGGGTCAATGCAAGCGCTTGTGGGGTGGCCTATCGGTATCCAGCGGTCTGCCGCATTCAACGTGTCGCGATCACCAAAGACGTCCATCGCCACCGTGGTGACGTGTTCATGCAAGCCCTCGGCCATCACGCGCGCTGACAAAGCGGCTATCGCAATCGCTGGCACGTGCGCATTTCAATCAAGCAACACTGGCCGCCAAGATGGCTCGCGCTTTGGCGTAAGCCTCAGGGAAGCTCAGGTAAACGGCTTTGGGCGCGTCGTGCATGTCGACCAACAACTGGTGTTGGGTTTGGTACTTGACATTGCCGATGACCAAGGCGCCAATGCCCACGGCTTGGGTGCCACTGATGGGCACGCAATCGCTCATCATCGAGACGCCTTCGATGCCGGTGGGCGACACCGCGTTGAGGTCTGCGGCGATTTTCAGGTCAGGGGCAAACAGAAGGTCTGCGCTGCTGAGTGATTGGATCCCAGCCGGGGTGCACGACAGCACCACATCGACGTTGGCCAATGAGGCCCGCAAGTGCTCGGGCGTTTCGGCAGACACCCCCGACATGTCGACGCCAAAGCGCGCCGAGGTCACGCGAGCGGCCTGCTCTGCAGCGTCCTGTCCCTCGTGGCTGGACAAGCTCACCGTGGCCCCCGCTTGCGCGGCGAGCACACCGACCACGCGGCCGACGGGGCCGATGCCCCCCAAGACCAAAACACGCCTGTCTTTGAGGCCGGCGCCGTGAAGGCGCTCCAAGGCAGCCTCGACATAAGCCACCATGGCGCCAGCAGTGGTGTAAGCCCCGCTCGGGTCGGCCATCACCGACACGGCAAAGGGCTTTTGCATGGCCCCTTTGGCCTTGTCCAGCATGTCCGCTGCGATCACGGAGTCGCGGCCACCGATGAAGATCCCCGTGCGCGCAACGCCTTTGGGGCCGCGAGAAAAGATCACGTCCTGAGTCAGGCTCACGATGTTCTCGAATTCCACATGGCTGTAGGGCAGCACCATTTGGTAGCCGGCATCGGCCGCCATGTTGATGTCAAACGGGCTCATTTGGCGTCCCGTTGTGAACATGTGCAGGATGTAAGGACGTTCCATAAGACCCCTCTGGTCATCATTGCTTTGAGCGATCTTAGCGCGCTGGGTTAAATCGCCAGTGGTCAAAGTGCGAGCATTTACGGTCATATTTCTAAACCAGTTGCGCGCCCGCATTGCTAAACCGGACGATGTTGAGGATCAACGCCGGGTCGATGACGCCAGCGCGTTGGGCTGTGTGCACCAAGGTCTCGGCTTCAAGCTGCGAAGCGAAAAACGCAAAACCTGTTGGGCCCCATGAACTTTGTCCTGTCGCCAGTGGTGGCTGAGCTTCTGCGCTACCCGCCATCCACGACATCACATGGCCTACCGCAGGGCTGGTGTATGCACCGCCTTGGGCGAGGGCAAAGTGCTCGCCCAGCAACTGCTGCACGCGCGTCACCCCTTGAGAGAATGCCGCGAAGTCGGCATTGGCGGCGCCTGGTAAAACCCTCATGAGGATGTGATGACAGATGTCGGCGGACTGTGCTCTGCCCAAGGGGGGCAAAGCGGCGATCGCCTTTTTCTCTTCTGCGCCTGAGAGGCCTTGGCAGCGAGGGTCCATCACGACCAGCGCTCGCCATGCCTCTGGCATCGCGAACTGGGCCAACAAAGGCGCGGGGGTGCCATCTGCATTGGGGCCGCCATCCAACAGCAGCCCGCCGCGATCGAACCCACCAATGCCAATGCCGGAACGCCCCCCACGACCCAGCATGCGGGCCACTGTGGGCGTGTCCAGGTTCAAGCCGTGGCAACGCGCAAAAGAGCGGCCCACCGACAGCGCCAGTTGGGTGCCTGAGCCAAATCCTGAGTGCGACGGAGGGGTTTGCAGCAAGTGCAAATGCAAGGGCTGGCGCAAGCCCGTTTCAAGCATCATGGTGCTCAGGTGAGCGCTGGCCCGGTCCACATCGGAAGGTGATACGCCAGCGGCAGCACTGACGCCCATTGATGGCGCCGGCGTCAAGGTCAACTGCGTGTCAAAGCCCTCGATCATCACGCCCAGGCTTCCGAAACGTCGCCCCAAGGTGCCGGAGGGATCCAGGAATCCCAGGTGAAGCCGGGAGGGTGCCCGCACCGTCGCGCGCGGCAACAGGGTGCCGGTCGGCAAGACAGTGTGTTCGCGGACGAGACTGGTCATGACACTATGCTACTGGCATATGACTGGGCATGGCAGGCAATAAGGCCGCCAAATCCCCCCAACGTCCTTTGAACAGCAGGGTGATGTCGAGCGTGGCTTCGCGGGCCAATTCGCTGAAGCGCGCATCGACCCAGCCAGCTTGTCCCCACTGTGCAGGGGTGGTCAAGCCGATGGGATCGAAGGACTTCACCAAGATCAAGCCATGCGCCTGCAGCCGCTGTGCCAGAGACAGGGCCAGGCTGTCTGAGGTGACATCCCAGTTGGTGTCTGCGTCAACCTGCTCGCTGAGCGAGGCATGCGGCGACCACACGGGCACCTCGCTTCGCGCAAGGGCCTGATGGATGTCGGCGTCGTTGCTGACGATGCGCAGCGTGGGGTACATGGCCTGGTACATGAAGGCGGTTTGTGCCATGGCCAGCAAGGCCATGTTGTGCGCGGCCAGGTCATGAAAGCCCCAATGCGCCTGGGTATGGCGCACTTCATCGGCAAAGCTGCCGCCACCGCTGACCAGCACCACGCGGCCGCCGCCATGCCGACTCAACACCGAGAGCCACTCGGGCAGCGATGCGTCGGTGTTCATGGCGCCACCCAGCTTGACCACCCACATCAGAGGTGATCTCGCGCAAAGAGCGTCGCCACGGCCACACTGGGGGCACAAACCTGGGCCCACGCCGACAAGGTGTCTGGCTCGCACAGGGGATTGGCGCCCAGCTCAATGAAGTCCCGGCCATAAGACAAGAGGCGTGCCCGCGGGCCATTGGGTTGGATCAAATCAGGCACCAGGAAATCGCCACAACCCGCGCTCACGATGACCGCATCGGCGGGCAGGGCATGCAGGCTCATGACACGCTGCAGTTGTCCACGCAGCTCATCGACTTGGGCTTGCCGCCATGCCTGAGCGCAGGCCAGCCAATCGGCCTCACTGGCATCGCGGGCGTCCAGGCCGATCATGCGGGCGAGCCGCTGGCGTGTGGCGTGGGCGTCTTTGGCGGCGTTGTCGGCACTGGGGTAGAGGTCATGCGCTTCGCGCAATTCGCCGGTGAGGCGATAGACGTCCGCGACGGTGGCAAAAAACTCGTTCATCACATTGAGCGATCGCCCTTGGTGATCGATGCGGTGGCTCAAGGCGCACAAGGGGGTGCGCACCACGCCTTGATAGACCAACTCGCCCGTGGCCAGGCGCTCGGCGTCAGAGCGGGCGCGGGTGAGCACGCGGCCACGCCCGAACGCAATGAGATCGGTCGTGGTGCTGCCGATGTCGACCAGCAGGCCCTCGCTCACGCCGTGTTCAGTGGAGGCAGACAGCTCACGCGCTGCATGGTTGGCGGTGGCCAGCCAATTGGCCGAGGCAATGTGCGCCCATTCGCGGCCTGCTTGCGCAACACCGCACCAGCCTGCATCGCCCGCATACAGCCGAGGTTCCGCACCCAAGGTGCGGGCCAGCGTGGCTGCAATCTGAGCGACGCCGTCTTCGCGGTTGGCAAACAAGTCCACCATCTCACCCGTCATGGTCACGGCGTGCTGCGCCTGTGCCAAGCCAGGCCAGCGCGCTTGTGCAGAGGCCAGCACCTGCACCAATTGATCGAGGCCTTGCCACAGGGGGCAAGCCCATTGCGCCACGTCGATCACCCCGGCGCCGGCTCCCGTTTGCAGCAGGCAGGCTTTGACGTGCGCGCCACCAATGTCCCAGCCCACCACCAGGGTGCGAGCGTCCAGCGTGTCACGCGCCATGGCCATGCTCCACCATGTGCGCGCCGATGACCTCGGCGGCCAATTCTCGGCCCTGCGATGCGGGCAGCCCCACGTACGCACAGGTGATGCGCGGATTGACCTCGATCACCACGGCGCCCTTGTCCGCGTGCCACACCAAATCAACGCCGACAAACCCACGAAGACCTGGGATGGCCGCCATGAGCCGCTCGGCCAGGGGCGCCAGTGCCCCGGTGATGGCTTGCTGTTCTGTCTGCGGCAGGGGTGAGACGCCACGAAAGGCCAGCACGCCCCGCGCGTCAATCTCAATGTGTTGGCGGTTCACGCTGACGATGCTCGCCCCATGGGCGCTGCACAGCAATGACAGGCTCATGGCCTCGCCGGGCACCCACGGCTCCAGCAAGGGGTCTTCGCCCGACAATCGGCGCTGGGCTTGGTCTGCCTGTGCGCTGTCCAGGCTGTCATGGACCACCGTGCCTACGGCGCCAGCACCATCATTGGGCTTGACCACCCATTGGCAGGTCTGCGGGTCATGCTTGAAATTTTGTGGGGTGAGCACCCCTTGTTCGCCCAACACGGCCGCGGTGGCGCGCTTGTCAGAGGCCACGTGAATGGCCTCGACATGGCAGCCCAGCCATTTGCGCGACCCCACCAAGGTGGCCATTTCGGCCAGCAAACCCATGGTTTCTGGCGCCACGAGCCACACCAAGTCATGCGCGGCGGCTTGCCGGGCAACGAAGGAAAACGGCGATTCGTCCTTGTTTGGTTCAGCCATGCGCAATGGGCCGGAAGGCGGGTCAACGCCAGCGCCACAAGCGACCGTGACCGCCACATCGCGCGACTCAACAAGGGGCATCAAGCCTGAGACCATGGCGTTGCGCATGGACAGGCCAAGGGGCATCAGCGTGGCCGCGGCTTGCGCATCGGCGCCCATCAAGCCGCCGCCGCTGAGATACTCATAGACGAACACGCGCTTCATGGCCTACCTTTTCAACATTCATGAACATCATCCCGGTCATTGACATTCTGCACGGCCAGGTGGTGCGCGCCGTTCGGGGAAACCGCCAAACCTATGCGCCCATGGTGTCGCGCTTGTGTCAGGGAAGTGATCCGGTGACGCTGGCGCGCGCCCTGGTCAAACATTGTGTGGCAAAGCAGTTGTATGTGGCCGATCTGGACGCGCTGATGGGCGGGCCGGCACAGCACGACGTGCTTCGGGCGCTGGCCACGGCCTTGCCTGACATCGAACTGTGGCTGGATGCAGGTTTTCGGGGGCAGCAAGCTGCCGATGTGGTGCTGAACTTGGCCAAGGACACGGCGCATGAGGCGTCGGCGTCTGCTCGATTGGTGCCGGTGTATGGCAGCGAAACCTTACAGACGCAGACCCCGTACGGGCCGCAATCGGTGGATGCCATTTTGTCATTGGACATCTTGCGCAAGCAAAGATTGGGGCCCGCAAGCTTGTGGCAGCAAGCTGATCGGTGGCCTTCTCGGGTCATCGTCATGACGCTGGACCGCGTGGGCGCGCATGACGGCCCCGACCTGGACACACTCACCGAACTGCAGGGCTTGTCGCCTCACACCTGCATGGTCGGCGCGGGCGGGATACGCGGCGCACATGACCTGCGGGCTGCGCAAGCGGCGGGCGCCCAGGCCTGGCTGGTTGCCAGCGCGCTGCACGACGGCCTTTTGCCCTAGCCTCGCAAGTCATCCGGTGGTTTAATGTTTTTCGTCAGATCTACTCAGATTTGCTGATGTTCAATCAGAGACGTTCAGCCATGATGGCGCCGCGACCCAAGGCCTCCCACAAGCACATGACGCCAAACACACACATTGCGCTCGCCACATCCGCCGAAGCGTCGGCGTCCACGCAGCCGTGGACCTGCCCTTTTTGTCCGCTGCTGTGCGATGCCTTCAAGGTGACTTTGGACAAGGCAGATTCCCACCTGCGCTTGAGCGGCAGTCATTGCCACCGAGCCCAATCTGCGCTGGCCACGTTCAAATCCGACGCGGCAAGCACCACGGCGACGCAGCACGGGCAAGCCTGCACCTTGGATGACGCCATCGCTGCCGCGGCACGGCTGCTGGTCGCCAGCCATCAACCCTTGTTTGGCGGTTTGGGCACCGATGTCGCGGGCGCCAGGGCCCTGTACAGGCTGGCGGCACAGACCGGTGCCATCTGCGATGCCGCTGGGGGGCGAGCTCAAATGGACGGCCTGCGCGCCCTGCAAGACCGTGGCGCTTTCACGACCAGCTTGGCCGAAGTGCGCACCCGTGCCGATGTGATCGTGTGTTTGGGTGGCTGGCCTACCCAGCGCTACCCGGAGTTTTTCAATCGCTGCGGCGTCGGTGAGGCGCTGGTCAAGCGGCGCGATGTGGTGGTCTTGGGCGCCCAGCCCTCAGATGCCCCTGACGTTTGGGCGGCCTTGAGCGCCGCGCCTGGCGTGACCGTGAGCTGCCTGCCCTGGCATGGCGATGCATTCACCACCTTGCAATGCCTGTCGGCTTTGGTGGCCGGGCGTGCCGTGCCCGAGGCGCCCGAGGCCTTGTCGGCCTTGGCCGCGCAATTGCGGGCGGCGACCTACGGTGTCATGGCTTACCAAACCTACGCCTTGCCCGAGCAGGGTGCATTGATCGTGGAAGCCGCCAACCACCTGGTCGGTCAGCTCAACCAGCACACACGTGCCGCCACCTTGGCCCTGGGCGGCGACGATGGCGCCAACACCGTGAACCAGGTCATGACGTGGACGTCGGGTTTACCCTTGAGGTCGCGCGCTGGCCCCTTGGGGCTGGAACACGACCCCTTGTGCTTTGACGCGGCCACCTTGCTGGCAGACCACGCCGTGGACGCGCTGCTGTGGGTGTCGAGTTTCGGTGCGACACAGAAGCCGCCCACCTCTCCGCCGGGCCGCGCTGTGCCAACGGTGGTGTTGGGGCATCCAGATTTGGCCTCATCTGATGCGGATGTGTTCATCCCGGTGGCCACACCGGGTGTGGATGTGGCAGGGCATTTGTTCAGAACCGACAGCGTGGTGCTGATGCCGCTCAGCCCAGTGCATGCACGCCCGCCCAGCGGTTTGCCGACCGTGCATGACATGCTCGACCGGCTCTCACACGCTGTGACGGCTTTGCGTGCTGCCGCCACACCGCCTCAGGAGGCGCCATGAGCACGACCATCCGGCTGCGCGGTGGCCGCGTCATCGACCCAGCCCAAAGCCACAGCGGCACACAGCGCGATGTGTGCCTGCGTGATGGCCGCATCATCGACCTGGACGAGCGCGAGGCCGTTGACGAGACCTTCGACGCGACAGGCTGCGTGATCATGGCCGGCGGCATCGACATGCACACGCACATCGGCGGCGGCAAGATGAACCTGGCCCGCATGCTGCTGCCCGAAGACCATCGCGCCAATGCCGGCAGCCCCATTGCCTTGCCAGACAACGCGCTGGAGCTGGCTTCGTGCGGCACCTGCACGCCGGGCACACTGGCCACGGGCTACCGCTACATTGAAATGGGCTACACCTCGGCGTTCGAGCCCGCCATGATGGCGGCCAACGCCCGGCACGCGCACATGGAGATGGGCGACATCCCCATCCTCGACCACGGCGCTTACGTGATGCTGGGCAACGACGAGCTTTTCTTGCAGATGCTGCACGAGGGCGGCGAGCAGGGGCTCAACCAGGCTTTGATCCGAGACTACGTGGGCTGGACCCTCAACGCCTCCAAAGCCATGGGCGTGAAGGTGGTGAACCCAGGGGGCATCTCCGCCTTCAAGTTCAACCAGCGCAAACTGGACGTCAACGAGGTGCACACGCATTGGCAGGTCACGCCCCGCCAGGTGGTGCATTCGCTGGCGCGGGCGCTGCGCGAACTGGGTGTGCCTCACCCGTTGCACATCCACGGCAGCAACCTGGGCGTGGCGGGCAACATCGAATCCACCTTAGAGACCATCGCCGCACTCGAAGGACTGCCCGCGCACCTGACGCACATCCAGTTCCACGCCTATGGCAAAGAGGGGCCGAAGAAGTTCTCTTCAGCCGCTTTGCAAGTCGCCGAAGCGGTGAACGCCAAC
Organism: Burkholderiales bacterium; assembly: GCA_947377275.1. Lineage (GTDB taxonomy): Bacteria > Pseudomonadota > Gammaproteobacteria > Burkholderiales > Burkholderiaceae_C > Aquabacterium. The sequence goes on from CANCFV010000004.1 coordinate 32,497, forward strand.
CCGAACATCAGCATCGACGTGGGCCAGATCATGTTTGGTCAAACGGTGACGGCTTCGGGCGACACCATGCGCCAGTTCGCCAACTCAGGGCATGGCAGCCCGCGCAAATGGGTGGGCGCCGACCAGGAATGCGATGCAGGCTGCGGCGTGGTGCCGTTTCGCTACCGCGAGCAGAGCTATGTGAATGCCCTGCAGTGGGCCATCGGCCTGGAGATCTTCTTGCTGGTCAAGAACCCGTGGCAGGTGGTGCTCACCACCGACCACCCCAATGGCGGGCCCTTCACCAGCTACCCGCACCTGATCCGTCTGCTCACTGACAAGTCGTTCAGAGACGAGCAACTCAGCAAGCTCCACCCAGACGTGGCCTCGACCAGTGCACTGCGCGAGATCAGCCGCGAGCTGACGCTGGACGAAGTCGCCATCATGACCCGCTCGGCGCCTGCCCGCCTGCTGGGGCTGACTGACAAAGGCCATCTGGGCCAAGGTGCCGTGGCCGATGTGGCCGTGTACCGCGAAGAGGCCAACCATGAAGCCATGTTTGCGACGCCACAGTGGGTGTTCAAAAACGGCAGCTTGGTGGCCCAGGCGGGCAAGGTCATGGCCGTGCCCACAGGCGGCAGCCATTTCCTGACACCCGACTACGACACGGCCGTTGAGCGCACTTTGCGCAAGCATTGGGCCGCGCACGGGTCGGTCAATTTTGACCACGTGCCCATCAGCCGCGACGAGCTCTGCAGTTGTTGCAATGGGGGGCGCTTGCTGCCCACCGCTTGTTTCCAAGGGCAAACATGAGCGAAGCCATGCAAGCACCCCTGATCCGCAATGGCGTCACCATTGACGACGGTTTTGCTGAGGCCTTCCCCATGAAGGCCACGCGCATCGTCATCACCGCCATCAACCCCACCTGGGCCATGCACGCGGCCACGGCGGCCTCTGGTTTTGCCACCTCGGTGATTGCCTGCGGATGTGAGGCGGGCATTGAGCGGCTGCTGGGCCCGCATGAAACCCCCGATGGCCGGCCCGGCGTGAGCGTGTTGCTGTTTGCCATGTCGGGCAAAGAGCTGGGCAAGCAGCTGGAACGCCGCGTGGGCCAATGCGTGCTGACCTGCCCCACCACGGCTGTGTTCGCGGGCATTTCTGAGGGTGAGGCGCTGCCGCTTGGCAAGAACCTGCGCTTCTTCGGCGATGGCTGGCAGATGTCCAAGGTGATCAATGGGCAGCGTTACTGGCGCATCCCCGTGATGGACGGCGAGTTCGTGGCCCAAGAAACCACGGCCATCACCAAGGCGGTTGGCGGTGGCAACCTGCTCTTGCTCGCACGCGATACTGAATCGGCTTTGGCTGCGGCCGAGGCGGCTGTGGCCGCGATGAAGCTTGTTCCCGATGTGATCATGCCGTTCCCAGGTGGCGTGGTGCGTTCAGGCTCCAAGGTGGGCAGCAAGTACCCGGCGCTCAACGCGTCCACCAACGATGCCTTCTGCCCCAGCCTGTATGGCCTGACGAAGCGCAGTGAACTCACCCCAGAGACCCGTTGCGTGATGGAGATCGTCATCGATGGATTGACTGAGGCCTCCGTGGCCCGCGCCATGCGTGTGGGCATGGACGCCTGCATCACCATCGGCGCAGCAGGTGGCTTGCTGCGCATCTCGGCTGGCAACTACGGCGGCAAGCTGGGGCCTTATCACTTCCATCTGCACAAGCTGATGGACGACACCCAAGGAGGCCAGGCATGAGCCACATCGTGTTGAGCCTCAAGCAACAGCCCGCTTTGCGCGTGGACATGCGCGGCATCACGCCCAAGGCGCTGAGCACACTCAGCCTTGCCGACATCGAGCGGCTGGTGGTTCACCATGGCACTCAGGCGCTGCCACTGGCTGAGTTCTTCACCGTGTCCACCATGGGCAGCGAAGCTTCCTTGCCAGACACATTGCGGCTGGAAGGCGACCTGTCCCGCTTTGACCGCGTTGGTTGGCAAATGGATGCAGGTCAGCTGGTGGTGCAAGGCCATGTGGGCGACTACGCCGGCGCCTGCATGAGCGGTGGCAGCTTGCACGTGCAAGGCAACGTGGCGCGCCTGGCCGCGTGCGAAATGGCGGGTGGCACCTTGACCATCGATGGCAACGCAGGCGACTTTGCCGCCAGCACGCTGCCCGGCAGCATGGACGGCATGCGTGGCGGCACGCTCTTGATCAAAGGCCGTGCGGGCGACCGCTTCGCAGACCGCATGCGCCGTGGCACAGCGGTGGTCTTTGGTGATGTGGGTGACTTTGCCGCCTCGCGCATGGTGGCGGGCACCGTGGCCTTGGGAGGCGATGTCGGTGCGCACTTGGGCTTTGGCATGCGACGCGGCAGTGTCGTGCTGGCCCGGGACATGGCCAGCAACGCAACGCCCATATCGCCCACAGCGCCCACATTTGTACCGGCCTTGGTGGACGCCGCGGTGTTTTGGCAACTGCTCTCGCGCGACTTGGTGCAGCACGGCGGGCCGTTCGCGGGTTTGCCGAGCCGGCGTGTGCAACGGCGCTTGGGTGATGTCGCTTTCGGTGGCAAGGGCGAGCTGATCTTCGCGCTTTGAAGCCATGTCGACGGATGCCATGCCAGAGGCGCCTCAGGGGCGCCTGACGCCCACCCCATCAGACCGTTTCCCAGCCACCTTCTCGGCCATCCTGCGCGACATGCTCATGTTGTGCGCGTTGGCGGTGCTGTTCTTCATCGCAGCATCTCAGTTCGAGCTGTTTGAGATCGTCACACGGGCAACCCACCGCTATGAGCACTGGCAACTCGATGAACTGCCGCTGACCTTGTTGGTGCTGTCTGTGGGACTGAGCTGGTTTGGTTGGCGCAGGGTGCGCGAGATCCGCTCAGAGTTGACCGAGCGTGTGCGTGCGCAAACGCAGGTCGCTCAGTTGCTTGCCCACAACCGAGAACTGCTGCAACGCTTGATCACCGTGCAGGAAAGCGAGCGCCGCGCCCTGGCGCGTGAACTGCACGACGAGCTGGGCCAGCATTGCACGGCCATGCGCGCAGAGGCAAGCTTCATTGGCCAGGCGGGCGGGCCAGAGGGCGTCACGCAGAGTGCATCGCGCATCGCGCAATCGGCCAGCACTTTGTATGGCCTGGTCAATGGCATGTTGCGGCGCCTGCGGCCCCCCGCGCTTGACAGCCTGGGGCTGTCACCCGCCCTGCTGGAGTTGTGCGACACCTGGGCCAAGCAAACCGGCCTGACCTGCAGGTTCGAGGCTCCAGATGTGCCGCAGGTGCTGGGCGATGCGACGGCGGTGACCCTCTTCCGCCTCGTGCAGGAGGCGCTGACCAATGTGGCCCGCCATGCCGATGCCACGCAGGTCTGGGTGAGCCTGCGACTCGATGGGTCAAACCATCGCTTGTGCCTGAGTGTGAAGGACAACGGCTGCGGCATGGCGCAAACCGACGGCACCGTGAGCGGCCTGGGCTTCGTCGGCATGCGTGAACGCGTGGCGGCCTTGCAAGGGCGCATTGAATGGCGGAGTCAGCCCGGACATGGCGTGCAGATCGACGTGTCTCTGCCATACCCGGAGATCACACCATGATCCGCGTGGCCTTGATCGATGACCACCCCGTGGTGCGCATGGGCTACCGCCAGTTGGTCGAACAAACAGGCAACATCTGTGTGGTGCTGGAGGCGAGCAATGCCGAAAGCGCGTACCCGCTGCTGCTGCAAGTTCAACCCGATGTGTGCGTGACCGACTTGTCGATGCCAGGTTCAGGTGGCCTGGCCTTGCTGCGCAAAATGGTGGCACGCCAGCAAGCGGGACACAGTGCCTGCAAGATGCTGGTGTTCAGCATGCACGATTCAGCACCCCTGGTGCAACAAGCGCTGTCTGGTGGCGCGCACGGTTTTGTCAGCAAACAGGCCGAACCCCAGGACTTGATCGAGGCGATCCGCGTGGTTCATCGCGGCGGCACCTACTTCGGTACAGAGGTGTCTGGCGCGGGTAGCGCGTCATCCGCGGTGACGGACGAGACCGCCAATTTGGCCAGCCTCAGCCCGCGTGAGTTCGAGATTTTCAGGTTGCTGGCTCAGGGACTGTCGCCGGGCGATTGTGCCCATCGCCTTTGCCTCAGCCCCAAAACGGTGGCCAATCACCAGACCCAGATCAAAGAAAAGCTGGGCGTGGCCACGTCAGCGGCGTTGGTGCATCTGGCGATACGCAATGGCGTCATCGCCAGTCATGAATGACGGCACAAGGTCTGCCATGGGCGCATCACAGGCTGTAGCGCAGGCCCAGCCACACATTGCGCGGTGCGCCAGGAGCGTAAAACGTTGTGCTGGTGTCTTTGCTGTTGCGGAATCCGCCAGCGGCATCGAATGCTTCGGGGCCCAGCTGTCCGGCCGTGCTGTAGCGACGGTCAAACAAGTTGTTGACATTGGCCAGCAACTGCAAACGCGCGGTGGTTTTGTAGCTGCCCGACCAGTTCAGCACCGCGTAGCCAGGCGCACGCCCTGAACCAAGGTGGTCGACCCCATCGGCCTGATGCCGGTTGTTTTCGTTGCCGCGCACAAAACTGCCGCTCACGGCCACCATCTCCAACCCCACCCGCCAGTCGGCCCCAGGTGCGTAGGCCACATTGGCTTTGAGCAGGTGATCGGGCATCAAGGGCAGCCGGTCGCCGCGATGCACGGCAATGTGGCCATCGGCATCGGCGGTGCTGTTGTAATCGGCGCCCACGGTTTCGTCAGATTGGTAGGTGGCTTGCAGGTAGGTGTAGTTCACGCCCCAGCTCACCGCCCCAAACACACTCGACCAAGCCGCCTCGACGCCTTGACGGCGGGTTTGACCAAAGTTCTTGAAGTAGCCGGTGGAGGCCGTGTTCGCCACGAACTGGATGTCGTCGTGGTTGTCGCCCCTGAACAGCCCGACACTCCAGCGGGTTTGGCCAGGCAACTTGCCCCTCAAGCCCATCTCCCATGTTTTGGACACCACCTGCTCCAGCGGCGGATCGCCCGCCATGGCGTTGGGCAGGCGGCAGCCAAAGTTAGGGTCGGCGCAACCCAGCTCCACCGAGGTGGGCGCACGGCTGCTCTCGCTGTAGCCTGCGTAGGCGTTGACGCTCTTGCTCGGGGTGAAGCTCACACCCAGCGCAGGATTGAAGCGCCGAAACGCATGGTTGCCATCGAGTGAGCCACGTTGCTCACCCTGGGTGGTCGCGTTGTTGTAGGGGTAGAGCTTGTCGGTGTTGTGCAAGCGCGTGTCGTTGAAACGCCCTGATGCGGTGATGTGCCAGGTGTCGGCAATGGAGAGGGTGTCGGTGCCAAACACGCTCCATGTGCGCACATGGCCATCGAGGTTCACACGCTGGTCGAACGCGTCTGCCGAGTTTTGCGTGCCATCGGCAAACGCATCCACCGGGCTGATGGAGCGATCCGGGTTCAGGTCGCCAAACTGTGCGGCTTGCCGGAAGTTCAGCTTGCTGGCGTCGTAGGCCATGCCCACCGCAGCCTGGTTGCGATGCCCCAGCAGGTCGTCGGTGAAGGTCAGTTGCCCAGACATTCCCAAGTTGCTCTGCCGGGTGCGCGTGGTGTTGATGAGGCCTGTGGAGACACCCGTTTGGCCCAGTGCCGCTTCGTTCAAGTCGCCATTGAGCGTTTTCGTGGTGGTGTGCCGCCAATACACATTGCCTGAGGCCTTGACCGAGCTGGACAACTCGGTGGCGCCACGCAAGTTGAACACGCTGGCCACATTGCCTGTGTTGTCCGGCTTGGTGAAGACGCTGTTGTAGCGCTGTGCCAGCAACTGCTCTTGTTGCAAGCCGTTGCCGACCAAGGCATTGTTGGCGTAGGTGTAAGTCAAAGCCGCATCGCTTTTGGCGTCTTTCCAACCCACCTTGCCAAACAACTGGCCCACGCGGGACGGTGAGTCGTCGCGCCAGCCGTCTTCGCGGTAGGCGGTGGCGGTGGTGAACCAGTCCAGGCCTTTGTCATTGGTGCCGCCATGTTCAAGGCCCAAGCTGGTGCGCCCATGTTGGCCAAGCGAGGCTTCAAGCACGGTGCCAGGGTGGGTCTCGCCACTTTTGGTTTCAATGGACAGCGCGCCACCCAAGGTGTTCAGGCCGAACAGCGGGTTGGCGCCCGACATCAGCGTGACCGACGAAATCGCGGCCTTGGGGATCAAGTCCCACAAGACCACGTCCCCAAAGGCCTGGTTCATGCGCACGCCATCGACGTACACCGACAAGCCCTGCGGCGTGCCCAGCAGCGGCGAGGCGCTGTAGCCGCGGTAATTCACGTCCGCCATGAACGGGTTGCTTTGTACCTCGTTGATGTGCACGCTGCCGAGGTTGCGGTTCAGCAAATCGGCGAGGTCGAGCGCGCTGCTCTTTTCAATGTCCTTGGATCGGATCACCTGCACAGCGGCCGGGATTTGTTCGCGCGAGAGGCTCAAGCCAGGCAAGGGCGTGATGCCGGTGACGGTCACTTCGGGCAGCGTGGCTTCCACCGGATTGGCTTGCGCGCCGACCGTCGCCGGCCACGCTGCGGCGGCCACCACCGCTGTGGCCCAGCGGGCAGCGCTTGACGTGGCGCGTTCGGTCGCGATCGAGCCAACCTGAGGCTTGGCGGACAGATGCAGCGGCTTTGGCAAAAAAGTCTCCTGAGTGAGGATGGAAAGCAGGCGTGCAAAGTGCACCATCAATGCTTGTGCAGTATCCAAAGCAACCGGGCCTTCCATCCAGGGAAAAACTCCCGTCAATGGCTGGGCGTGCTGTTTTAGCAACCTGGCCGCGCCAGGGGGAAACGGCAGCTTGCAGTTCCGCGCTCACACCTATAATTTGTGCGGTATTTCACATACACCCCAGGCGCGCTTGGGCTTGACCCACAGGAGCTGACATGAAAAAACTGCTTTTGACCTGCATGCTGGCGTTGCCCATGGTGGGCGCCGTCGCGGCCGATGCCACCCTGACTGATGAACAGGTTGGCGCGGCCTTCAAAAAGGCCGACAAGAACGGCGATGGCACCTTGAGCAAGGCCGAGGCACGCGCCTTCGGGATCACCTCAAAGGTGTTCATGACCGCCAACCCCGACAAAGATGGCACGCTCGATACCAAAGAGTTTGCTGCCGCGATGGCGATTCGCTTCCATGCTGCCAACCCCGACAAAGACGGCACGCTGGACTGGAAAGAAGCGCGCAAGGCCGGCGTGAAGTCCAAGAAGGCGTTTGAAGGCGCCAACCCGGACAAAGACGGATCTCTCGACTTGGCCGAGTACGTGGCCGCCTTGGCCGAGTAAGGCACGCAAGCCCGTCGCCTCAGTCGATCACCGCGATCGACTGAGGGGCCTTGCCCACCGTCACGGTTTGCAGCACCTTGAAGGTGCTTGTGTCGACCACCGTGACGTCGTCAGACAAGCCGCCCGCGGCCATCAGCACCGTGCCTGCGCTGTTCAGGCCAACCCCCCAGACCCGCTTGCCCGCAGGCACGAGTGCCTTGACCGTTCGGCTGGGCACATCGATCACCGCCACATGGTTGGCACGGCCCAGGCCCACGTACATCGTTTTGCCGTCTGGTGAGGCTTGCAAGCCTGCGGGCAATGGCGGCGACGGCCACCCATCGGCCGGCATGATGCGCAGCGTGTGCACAACCACGAGATCCTGCGTGTCGATCACGCTCAGGGTGCCTTCGAGTTCATTGCTGACCCAGAGTTCTTTGCCGCCAGCGGCCAGGGCCAGTCGTCGTGCGCGCTTGCCAGCGGGGATCTTCTTGATGACCACGCCCTTGGCCACGTCGACCACCGCGACGTGGTGCTCCGCTTCTGATGCGACAAAAACGTACTTGCCATCGGCAGACACAGCCACGCCCTCAGGCTCTCCGCCCACTGCGACGCGCTGCACCACCTTGGCTTTGGCGATGTCCAAAATGAGGAGTTCGCCGCTGTCTTCGCTGGAGATGAACAAGTGCTTGCCGTCGGGCGAGATGTCGAACAGTTCTGGGTCGTGACCACCCGGCAGCCGCCCCAATGACTGGCCAGTCGCTGGGTCGATCACGTCGATCTGATCGTCGCTGCTGCAAGCCACGTACAAGCGCTCAGATTTGTAGGCTTGCACATGGCGAGGCCGCTTGCAGGTGGCCACCGTGGCCTTGATGGCCCACGTGCGGTCGTCCAGCACGGTGAGCGTGTTGTCTTTCTCGTTGGCCACCCACACCGAGTGGGCGCCAAATGACGCAGGAGAGGCAGCGGGCGCCACAGACGCCACAGACGGCGCCTTGGTTGGCGCGGCATCAGCGCCGGCCGACAACGTGGCCGCACCGACATTCGCCCAGGCAACGATGTTGATGCTCACGCCCGTCAGGACGGTGCCCAACACCAGGCACAGCCTGTGTTGAAGGCCATGTGGGACCGTTTGGCCCCGGCGAACCGCGCAGCGGGCTGGTGCTTTGTTGGGCGTCATGTCGAGCTCATGCCAAGTTGGAACACAGCGCCCAACATAGTCCAGATTGCGTCAGGTGAAAGCATGAATTGGCCTGCGAAACGGCGCTGGACTCTGGCTTCGCTGCAGCCCCCGGTTCAAGGGTTTACCACTGGAGATGGGTACGTGTGTTGCATGGCTCTTGGCACCGATCAACTCGCCGGGAGCGTCCACATGATGAAAAGCATCCAACAGGCGTTGGTGGCCGCTGCGCTGTGCCTTGCGGCGACATCTTGGGTTCAGGCGGAGACCATCGTCAACGTGCTGGACCGGTCGCAGCGCATGCGCCTGGAGGCGATGCATCCAGCGGACACCGCCACGCCTCAGGCTTTGAAAATCAGTGCCAGCTTTGACAAGGTCATGCAGCACATGCCGCCGTCACATGCCGTCGAATTGCGGATCGTGCGTGGCGTTGGCCTGGCTGAGGCCATGCAAGGCCACATCGTGGCGGTTCACGAGTCGGTGGGCGACCTGCCTGAAACGGTGCAACTGTTCATTTTGGCGCACGAGTTGGGGCACATCGCACACTCACATTGGTCGCAAATGGGCTTGTTGTTCCTGAAGTGGGTGCCTGGCGAGGTCGTGCCACAAAACACCAATGCCGTGTCCAGCCAGCTGGGTCGCGACGCATCGGCCTTGACGTACAACATGGAGTTCGAAGCCGATGCATTCGCCATGGGCGTCTTGCGACGCATGGGCTACACCTTGGATGACGTGACCAGTGTGTTTGCGTGCCTGGGGATGTACCGTGACTCCCCAACCCACCCAAGCTCGTTCAAGAGGATCGTGGCACTGCGCGCACTATGGAGCCGCGATGTGCCGTCATCGCCCTCGTCCTCGTCATCCTGAGCGCAGGATGGGCCACCGAGCTTGCACCGCATGCGCCGCCAAACGTGCGTCAGGCCTGACCGCAACGGGGTCACTGACAGCGCACAGCAAGGGCATGTCGCTGAAAGAATCTGAGTAAAACCACGATTGTTCAAAACCTGCCAGCTCAGACGGCAAATGCGCGTGCTCAGCCAGCCATGCCTGCACGTGCACCAGCTTGCCCGCCCCGTGGCAGGGCTCGCCCACGATGTCACCCGTGTATGAAGCCTGCTCGCCCTCACCTGCGATGGCTGACTGCGTGGCCAGCACGTGAGGCAACCCGAACAGGCGCCCCAATGGCTCGGCGATGAAGCGCGTGGTGGCGGTGACCAGCGCGCAGACGTGCCCTGCATCCAAATGACCTTGCACGAGCGCCTGCATGTCTGCGGACAGCCGTGTCGCCATGCTCGCCTCAAAGGCCATCGCCCATGCCGCCACGCTGGCCACGGTCTCTTGTCGCAAGGCTGAGACCGTCGCGTGGTGCAAAGTGCGGATGTTCAAGCGGCCATCGACGTAGGCTTGGCAATGCGCCAGGTAATCGGCCTCGGCTGATGCGGGCAGCACGCCTTGCGCCATGAGGAAGCGAGTCCAGGCCATGCCGCTGTCAAAGGGCAGCAAGGTGTGGTCGAGATCGAACAAGGCCAGTTTCATGTCACGGGGAGCTCAGCGACGTGCATCAGTTTGGCTTTCAAGGTGCCGCGCAAGGCATTGCTGACCATGATGGCATCGGCACGCATCAGGTCATCCAGATGCAGGCTGCGCTCTGTGGCCTGCCAGGCCGGGTCTGCCAAAACGGCGGCGCGCATGACACCGGGCAAGGCGCCATCCGACACGGGCGGCGTCCACCAGCGGCCATCGATTTGCACGAACACGTTGGTGCGTCCGCCCTCCACCAACAGGCCGTCGGTGTTCACAAAAAGGCTGTCGAAAGCGCCCACGCTGTGTGCCATGGCAACGCCTTCATCGTAATGCTGACGCCATGTCGTCTTGTGTGCAGCCAAGGGCTTGGCCACAGGCAATCGGTGTGGGGACAAGATCAATTCGACATGCTGAGGATCGGCCTGCTGCAAGGGCGGCAATGGCGCCAATGCCACACCCAAGGTGCCGTCGTGAGACAAGGTCAAGCGCAGGCGATGGGGTGAAGGTGCCTGTCCATGGGCAAGCGGTGCCGCCATGTGCGCGGCCAGCGCATCTTGGATGGCCTGCAAGGCAGCCGCTTCATCGAAGGCGAACGCCAATGTGGCCGCGCTGCTTGCCAGGCGCCGCATGTGTGACGCCAGCCGCGCCACCTCGCCGGCCGGGGTGACCAGCATCGTTTCGAACAGGGCGAAGCCAGGGTCCAGGCGCGTGAGGAAGCGGGCCTTGAGGCGGCACTCTTCAAACTCGTCGTCTGCCTTGCTGTCCAAGACGATGCCCGCGCCGACGCCAATGCATGCCGGCCGCAGGCCATCTCGTTCGGCTTTGAGGGTCGCGGTTCGGATGGTCACCGAGAAGCAGAAATCGCCGCAAAGCGCATCGCCCTGTGGTGCATCGATCCAGCCCAAGGCGCCGCAATACAAGCCGCGCGGCTCGGTTTCCAGCTGCGCAATCAAGTCCATGGTGTGGTGCTTGGGGGCGCCCGTGATGGAGCCACAAGGGAAGGCCGCGCGCAGCACATCGGTGAAGCCCACCTCGGGCTTCAAGCGGGCTTGCACGGTGGACGTCATCTGGAACACCGTGGCGTAGGGCTCGATGGTGAACAGGTGCGGCACCTTGACCGAGCCCGTTTGCGCCAGCTTGCTCAAATCGTTGCGCAGCAGGTCAACGATCATCAGGTTCTCGGCGCGGTTCTTGGTGTCCAGCGAAAGGTGGCGTGCCGCCTCGCTGTCAGCTTCAACCTGGGCGATGCGCGATGCGGTGCCCTTCATGGGCCGGGCCGTCAGCACACCGCCTTCGTGGCGCAAAAACAGCTCGGGCGAGCACGACAACACATGCGTGGCCTCATCGGCTGAAGCGACAGGCAAGGCAATCAGCGCACCGAAGGCCACCGGCTGGCGCACCCTGAGTTTGCGATACAGCCCGACGGGCGAGCCGTAAGCTTGCCCATGCAGGCGGTAGGTGTAGTTGACCTGGTAGGTCTCACCTGCTTGGATCAAGGCGTGGATGCGGTCGATGGCCTGGGTGAAGCTGGCTTGGTCTACGCTGGCTTGCAGGTTCATGACGCCACACGGCTGCGTCGGCCCATCGGCATCTTCCAGCTGGCTCAGCCATGCATCCACGTCTTGCAAAGACAGGTGCGCGAGGTCGGTGAACATCAACACCCGCATCGCCGAGGCGTCGTGCGCGGTCAACTTCGCCTGCCCGGCTTGCAGCAGCTTGGCGCCCCACTCGTAATCCAGCATCACCAAGGCGTGCAGGCCTTGGCGCTGGTCAGATGCCACCTGCGCCCAGGTGGCGTCCAGGTTGGCGGGGTCAACGCACCGGTGCTCGCGCACAAAGCCTGTGTAGAGCCGACTGCTCGGGCTTTGGGGTGTTGCGGCCCGGTCATCGAGCAAAGCAAAAACCGTCGGGTTCATGGTGGTGGCAGGCCGGTCTTTCAAGCGGGGGTCAAACGTCATGGCAAGGCTACCAGCATCAGCTCAACAGGCGCGGCGCAGCGGCTTCGAAATGCCCATGCACTGCGTAGTCATCCAAAGAGCGCACCATGGCATCCACCATTGCAGGGTGGGTGGGGTCGTGCCCGGCGTCGGCTACCCAGGTGAGGCGGCTGCCCGCGAGGGCAGCATGCACTGCCGCGGCGGCTTGAGGCAGGCAAACCTGGTCTTGGCGGCCATGGAGGATCAAGGTCGGCACCGCTGGAACCTGTGTGCAGCGCGCCAGCAAGGGCGGGTCATTCAACCAGCAGCGGTGCATCAGGTAGTGCACCTGGATTTGATAGCGCCTGAGCAAGGCGCTCAGGGCGTCGCCTGTCGGTGGCTGCTGCGGATCTGCTGAGGCATCTGGCTGGACCAAGCTCAGCTCCCATGCGCGCCAAGCGCAAGCGGCGTGTGCCTGCTGCTCAGGCGTCCCCTTCAGCAGCGCATCGGCCAACAGCGGCAAAAGTGGCTCTGAGCCATCGGCTGCCAAGGCATGGGCCAGGTCTTGCCAGGCCAGTGGGCGCACTTGCTGTGCACCCTGGAAAAACCAGTCGATGTCTTGCTGGCGCGCGAGAAACACCGCCCGCAGCAACAAGCCGTCAACAGCCGCGGGCTCCGCTGCAGCATGCGCCAATGCCAGTGCTGCCCCCCACGAGCCTCCGACCACCAGCCACTGGTTCAGCATCAGATGGCGCCTGAGGGCGTGCAAATCCTCCAGCAGCAGGTCGGTGTGGTTGTGAGCCACGTCACCCCCAGGTTCGCTCAGCCCGGCGCCGCGCTGGTCGACGCAGATCACGCGGTAGACGCTCGGGTCGAAAAAGCGGCCAAGCAAAGGCGAGCAGCCCGAACCCGGCCCGCCATGCAACACCAGGGCAGGGCGACCCACTGGCGAGCCCCACTCCTGAACGTGCAAGGTGTGGCCATGGGACACCCGCAGGCGCCATTGCTTGAACGGCGCCACATCGGGGTACAGAACACGTTTGCGCTCAAAGGCCATCATGGGGCGATGTGGGTGAGTTGCATCAACCATGCCTTTGCTGAGCTGCCCATTCATGGAAATGATGAGGATTAATGCCTGGCTTTTTGCCTTATCGATGGGGCGCAACTGCCGATACTGTGATCTAGGAGTGATTGCTCCTGCTGACGTCATCCGGCGTTGGGCCACTCGAAAGGAACCACCATGAAATGGCAAACCCCTGAAGCTTGTGACTTCCGTTTTGGCTTTGAAATCACGATGTACGTTGCAGCCCGCTGAGGCGGCATGTCATCATGTGCAACGCCCTGGGCCATCCCGGGGCGTTGGTGTTTGAGGGGGTCACATGCACATTACCGTATTGGGAGCGGCCGCTGGTGGCGGCTTTCCTCAGTGGAACTGCAATTGCCGCAACTGTGATGGCGTGCGCAAAGGCAGCATCCGCGCCAAGGCCCGCACGCAGTCGTCCATTTTCGTGCAGCCAGATGCGGGCGCAGACGGCGTGTTGTTCAACGCCTCGCCTGACATCCTGGAGCAAATCCGGGCCAAGCCTGCGCTGCAGCCCGGCCGCCAGCTGCGCGACACTGCCATCGCGGGTGTGGTGCTGATGGACGGCCAGATTGACCACGCCACCGGCCTGTTCATGCTCCGTGAGCGCGCAACGCCACTGCCGCTGTGGTGCACAGACCCGGTCGAAGAAGACCTCACCCAGGGCAACCCCGTGCTGCGGGTGCTGAGCCACTACTGCGGCGTCAAGCGCCACCGCATTGCGCTGGATGGCATGCCGTTTGAGATTCCCGGAGTGGCCCACCTGAGCTTTCGCGCCATGCCGCTGTCCAGCAAAGCGGCGCCCTATTCGCCGCACCGCGAACAATCGGTGGCGGGCGACAACATTGGCATCACCATCACCGACGAGCGCAGCGGCAAGAAGCTGTTTTACGCGCCGGGCCTGGGCGACATCACCCCCGCCGTGTTCGACGCCATGGCGAGCGCCAACGGCGTGATGGTGGACGGCACCTTCTGGACGGACGACGAAATGGTGCGACTGGGCATCAGCCGCAAGCACGCCCGCGAGATCGGTCACTTGCCGCAGTCTGGCCCCGGCGGCATGGTCGAGTGGCTGGATCGCCTGCCGCCCGACACCCGGCGCTTGCTGATCCACATCAACAACACCAACCCCATCCTCGACGAGGATTCCAATGAGCGTGCCACGCTGGCTCGCCACGCCATTGAAGTCTGCGAAGACGGCATGCTGATCGAGGTTTGAAACGATGCGCGCTGACATGATCTTGGCCAACACCTCGTCCACTTCAGCTTCGGCCCCCGCCTGGAGCCCCAGCGAGTTTGAAGCCCAGCTGCGGGAGCGCGGCAAGGCTTATCACATCCACCACCCCTACAACGTGATGCTCAACACGGGCAAAGCCTCGGTCGAGCAAATCAAGGGCTGGGTGGCCAACCGCTTTTATTACCAGATCGCCATCCCCATCAAGGACGCAGCGGTGATGTCCAACTGCCCCGACCAGGCGGTGCGCCGCGGCTGGATCCAACGCATCCTGGACCACGATGGCTTCGAGATCAGCGGGCCAGAAGGCACGGTGCGTGACGCAGGCGGCATCGAAGCCTGGCTGCGTTTGGCTGAGGCCGTGGGCTTGAGCCGCGAAGAGGTGCTGGACCAGCGCCACGTCATCCCCGCCGTGCGTTTCGCAGTGGATGCCTACGTGAACTTCGCGCGCCGAGCACCTTGGCAAGAAGCCGTGTGCTCATCGCTGACCGAACTGTTTGCCCCCGAGATCCACAAGCAAAGGCTGGCGACCTGGCCTGAGCATTACGCCTGGATCAACGCCGATGGTCTGAGTTACTTCCGCAACCGCGTCAGCCAAGCGCGCCGCGATGTGGACCAGGGCCTGGCCATCACGCTGGGGCACTTCACCACCCGGGCGCAGCAAGAGCGTGCGCTGGAGGTTTTGCAGTTCAAGCTCGACATCCTTTGGGCGCTGAGCGACGCCATGGTCACGCGCTACGGAGTGAACCCATGAGCAGCCCACTGACCGCCGACACCGTGCCGCGCGTCGGGCCAGGCTTTCGGCTGCAATGGGAAGTGGCGCAAAACTGCCATGTGTTGCTTTATCCTGAAGGCATGGTCAAGCTCAACCAAACAGCAGGCGAAATCATGAAGCGTTGCGACGGCCAACAAAGCCTGCAAGCCATCGTGGCAGATTTGGAAAAGGCCTTTGATGCCACCGGCCTTCAGGGCGATGTGCAGGCCTTCATCGAGATGGCCCACAAGCAGCGCTGGTTGACCTGGAACTGAACACGCCATGAGCGTCCTCACCAGCACCCAGAACACCTCTCCCTCGCGCCCAGGCCCGCCGCTTTGGCTGCTGGCCGAAGTGACCTACCGCTGCCCTTTGCACTGCGTGTTTTGCTACAACCCGGTCGACTTTGCTCGCCAGGAAGATGAGCTCTCCACCGAGGACTGGAAGCGTGTGCTGCAAGAGGGCCGCGCCATGGGGGCCGTGCAGTTGGGCTTGTCTGGCGGTGAACCTCTGGTGCGCGATGACCTGGAAGAGATCGTGGCCGAGGCGCACCGCCTGGGCTTCTACACCAACCTGCTGACATCTGGCGTGGGCTTGACCGCGCAGCGGGCGGCAGCGCTCAAAGCAGCGGGCCTGGACCACGTGCAGCTGTCCTTCCAGGACTCCACCCGGGAGATGAACGACTTCCTCTCGCACACCAAAACCTTCGAGCTCAAGAACCGCGTCGCCAAGATCATCAAAGACCAAGGCTGGCCCATGGTCATGAACGTGGTGATCCACCGCATGAACATCGACCACATCGATCGCATCATCGGCATGGCCCATGAGTTCGGTGCCGAGTACCTTGAGCTGGCCAACACACAGTACTACTCGTGGGCCATGGTCAACCGCGACCAGTTGCTGCCCACCCATGCCCAGCTGCAGCACGCCGAAGCTGTCACCGACGCATGGCGAGCCAAGCTGGGTGAGGACATGCGCATCTTCTTTGTGGCGCCTGACTACCATGAGGGCCGCGCCAAGAAGTGCGTCAACGGCTGGGGCAACATGTTCATCACCGTCGCGCCCGATGGCACCGCCTTGCCCTGCCACACCGCGCGCATGCTGCCTGGCCTGAGCTTCCCCAGCGTCAAAGACCACAGCCTCGAGCACATCTGGTACGAATCAGAAGGCTTCAACCGTTACCGCGGCACGGGCTGGATGAAAGAGCCGTGCACCAGCTGTGAGCACCGTGAGGCCGACTTGGGCGGCTGCCGCTGCCAAGCCTATATGCTGGCGCAAGACCCGGCTGCAGCCGATCCTGTGTGCATCAAAAGCCCACACCATCACGAGGTCAAAGCCGCTGTGGCGCAAGCAGAGGCACAAGCCCTGGTGCGTGCACAAGCCAACACCAGTGGCATACAGGGTGAGCACCCGCTGGTCTTCCGAGACCCGGCCAATTCTTTGCGTTTGAGCAAAGTTTGAGCAAAACACGGACTTGAGGGGGTCTCGAACGCCCCTGAAGTTTGCAGTGTGAAAACGGTGCGGGGCATGCCCCGCGAGCCAGGGATACCCCGTCCCAGGCCCGACCCTTATAGTGCTTCTACCTATTTGGCCGATGTCGGGTTTCCATCCATGCGGCTTTTGTCACGTTGACATAGGCCCTGTTGCTTGGATCGGAACCTGCCATGAACGCCAAATCCCTGAGCGCCCTGTTGTGCGCGATTTTCTGCCTCTCCGGCGTGCAAGCCCAAGAACTCGGCCAGCACCCAGCGGTCTTGATTCAGCGCATGAACGCAGGCATTGACGCCAACACCTTCATCGTGCGCCACCCTGCTGGCTTGGCCCTGCGAGGCGGCCATGCGAACGCCGAGCATCCCGCTGTGGCCATCGCTCGCCAGGCCAAGTCGGCTGTCAATGCGAACGAGTTCATTGTTCAACCACCTGCCTCGGTGACCTGGGCGCTGGGCCCGGTGAGCAACACGGACGTCCAGGTGAGCAAGCTGGCAGACTGACGCTCAAGCAGCCCCGCGCCGGTGCAGCGAGACGTTGGCGCCGTCATGAGGGCGCAGCGTCAAGAACGATGCGGCGGTCAGGCATGTGATGCCACCCAGCGTCAAAAAGGTGTACCGCAGGGCCGATGTGAGCGCTGCATGGTTGGTCTGCGCGTCATCTCCGATGTACTGGGCCATCCACAGCGTGGCACAAGCCAGCCCAAAGGCCATGGACATCTGTTGCATGGAGCTGGCCAAGGTGCTGGCCATGCTGGTGCGCTCAGCCTCAATGTCGGCGTAGCTCATGGAGTTCAAGCTCGTGAACTGCAAAGAGTTGAACAGCCCTTGAGCCAAGCCCAGCGCGATGATCAGCGGCACCGGGGTGCCCTGCGTCACGAAGGCAAAACAAGCGATGGTCAAACCCATCATGCCCGTGTTGACCGACAACACCTTGCGGTAGCCAAACTGGCGCAGCAACTTGGCCCCGAACCATTTCATGGCCATCGCTGACAAAGCGGCTGGCACCATCAGCAGGCCCGATTGCCAAGCTGGCAAGCCCAGCCCAAGTTGATACAGCAGCGGCACCAGAAAGGGCATGCCACCCATGCCCAAGCGCGTGGCAAAGCCGCCCAGCACAGCCACGCGGAACGTGCGAACACGCAGCAATCCCAAGTTGAGCAGCGGGTGCGTTGTGCGCCTGCCGTGCCATGCATATGCGGCGATCAGGCTCAGCGCCAACACCAGCAAAGCCAGCGCTTGTGGGCCCACCATGCCCTCACTGAGTGCCTCCAGTTGCCAAGACAGCAAGCCCACGCCAGAGCCAAACAGCACCCAGCCTTGCCAATCAAAGGGTCGCGGTGCTGCGGCCCGGTAGTCAGGCATGTAGCGCCTCACCATGATGAGGGCCAGCACACACACGGGCACATTGACGAAGAAGATGCATCGCCATGAGAACCAGTGGACGATCAAGCCGCCTATCGTTGGGCCCAAGAGCGGGCCAATCAGCGCCGGGATGATCACGAAGTTCATCGCGGTGATCAATTCTGATTTGGCGAAAGTGCGCACGATGGCCAAACGCCCCACGGGCATCATCATGGCCGCGCCGGCACCTTGAAGCACGCGACCCATCAGCAGCATGGGCACGTTCGCCGCTAGGCCGCACATGACCGATGCCAAGGTGAACAGCGCGATGGCAAAGCCAAAGACGCGCCGTGTGCCGAAGTGGTCAGCCATCCAGCCGCTCACGGGAATGCAGATCGCCAAACTCAGCGTGTAGCAATTGGCGACGGTCTTGAGGCTCAGTGGCGCCACCCCAAGGCTGTCGGCCATCACTGGGATGGCCGTGTTGACAATGGTGATGTCGAGCTGCTCCATGAACAGCGCGATGGCCACCAGCCAAGGTAAAAAGGTCTTGATGTCAGGGCTTGTTGTTTTCATCGGCCGAGGAAAAACGGCACGTCACATCGTCAGCCAGCCGTGGTGATCAGGGGGTCACGTTGAAGTTGCTCACCGTTTCATTGAGGCGTCCCGACTGCCCCCGGAGCGACACGGCCGCCGCAGCGAGCTGCTCAACCAATGCCGCGTTTTGCTGCGTCATGTCATCGATTTGTGCAATCGCTTGGTGGACGTGGGAGATGTCGGAGCTTTGGTGCTCGCCCGCCGTGGCAATCTCCGAAATCAACTCAGACGCGTGGCTGACGCTGGTGTAGATCTCGTGCATCGTCGTGCCAGCTTCATTGATGATCTTGGATCCGGCCCCAATCTTCTCGCTGGAGTCGCCGATCAGCATTTTGATTTCTCTTGCAGCGGTTGAACTGCGCTGAGCCAAGCTGCGCACCTCAGAGGCGACCACAGCGAACCCGCGGCCATGCTCACCGGCCCGGGCGGCTTCCACGGCGGCGTTGAGCGCCAGGATGTTGGTTTGGAAAGCGATGCCATCGATCACCCCGATGATCTCGGCAATTTTCGTCCCCGAGCGGTTGATCTCGTCCATCCGCAGGACCACGTCCTTCATCATTTCAGCGCCACGTTTGGCAATGTCGCTGGACTGCTCCACTTGAAGGCGGGCTTGGTTGGTGTTTTGCGCATTCCTGTTCACCATTTCAGCCAATTGCTTCATGGCGCCCGTGGTTTGCTGGACGGTCGCAGCCTGGTTCTCGGTGCGTGCCGACAAATCCAGGTTACCGCTGGCGATCTCGTCTGAGGCCACATTGACGCCTTCCACCGTTTGGCGAACATCCAGCACCATGGTGCGCAGCTTCTTGCGCATTTGGTTCAGTTCATGCCTGAGCCAAGTGATTTCGTCCTTACCCGGCGTGGGCAATTTGGTTTCGAGGTCTCCGCCTGCAATCCGTATGACGCACTGCACCGTGTCCTCAACGGAGTCCTTGATGCTGCTGCGTATCAGCCAGGCCAGCACGGCGCTCAAAGCAATCAAACAGATGGACGTCGCACCAACGGCCCAGGCCACGTTTGCGGTGGCAGGCTCAGCGCCTGCGTGCTTGGTGAGGGTGCTTGACAGCGTGTCAATTTTGTACGCGGCATACCCACCCAAGGCCCCTGTCAACGCAGCCACGATGAAGAACCCGTAGTTCACACGGTTTACCAAGCTGACGCGGCGAATCCATTCCATACTCAGCTCCACACAAGGGTCAATTCAATTCTGGGTGCAATGCACCTCGCTGTGTCACTTATCGGTTGTCTCAAAAACTGATGAAGGCAATCGATGCTAAATCGCTGTTGTTCCCCATCAAACCGTGACTAATGGGCAGTTTTCCTTGTTTTTTCGGGTGTGCCTTTGTTGAAAGCTGCGGCCCCGGGGCCTGTGCCTTCGACGTCAGCGTGCGCCGGGCCCGCCTTTGGTGCGTCGGGTCACGGTGTCTTGCACCGTAAAATGGGCTCACATGCGTGCGTTCTTGTCTTCCCCAGCAGACCTCTACCGTCAGCGTTGGCGTCAACCAGCGAACTGATCGACCTGTTGCGCCAACACCCAGGCGCCAGACGCCCCACCTGCATGTGACACTGGCTTTCCAGTGAGCAAAAATATGGGTATCAAAGCGGGTATCAAAACGAGGGCGGCCAAGAAATCCCTCATGAAATCAATAGGATAGAGCGCATATGCTGCTGATGATCGACAACTACGACAGTTTCACCTTCAACCTGGTGCAGTATTTCTGCGAGCTGGGTGAAGAGGTCAAGGTCGTTCGCAACGACGAAGTCACGCTCGACGAGGTCGCCGCTTTCAAGGCCGACCGCATCGTGCTGTCGCCCGGTCCGTGCTCACCCGCTGAAGCCGGCGTGTGCGTGCCCTTGCTGCAACGCTTCACCGGGCAGCTGCCCATCTTGGGCGTGTGCCTGGGCCACCAAAGCATTGGTGCAGCCCTGGGCGGCAAGGTCATTCGCGCGCAGCAGCAAATGCATGGCAAGACCAGCGTGATCACCACCGACCAGAAGGGCGTTTACGCCGGCCTGCCCGAGCACTTCACCGTGATCCGCTACCACTCGCTGGCCATCGAACGCGCGAGCCTGCCCGACTCCCTGGAGATCACCTCCTGGACCGAAGACGGCGAGATCATGGGCGTGCGCCACAAGGGCCCGCAAACGGACGCGGGCTTTGCGCCGCTGGAAGGCGTGCAGTTCCACCCCGAGTCCATCCTGAGCGAGCACGGCCACGCCATGCTGGCCAACTTCCTGAAGATGTGAGCGGGGCATTGCCATGAGCCAGTTGACAGACCAGCAAGCCCTGCAGCGCGTCATCGAGCACCGCGAGATCTTCCACGACGAGATGCTGGGCCTGATGCGCCGCGTCATGACCGGAGAGATGTCACCGGTGACCATGGCCGCGTTCATCACCGGCTTGCGCGTCAAGAAAGAAACCGTGGGCGAGATCACCGCGGCCGCGCAGGTCATGCGCGAGTTCGCCACGCCCGTGTCGGTGCCTGACAAGGCCCACTTGGTGGACCTGTGTGGCACCGGCGGCGACGGCCAGCACACCTTCAACATCTCGACCACGGCCATGTTCGTGGCTGCTGCAGCGGGTGCGCGCGTGGCCAAGCACGGCGGGCGCAGCGTGTCGTCCAGCACGGGCAGCGCCGATGTGCTTGAAGCCTTGGGCGCGGCCATCAACTTGCAGCCCGTGCAGGTGGCGCAAAGCCTGCAAGACACCGGCATCGGCTTCATGTTCGCGCCCAACCACCACGGGGCCATGAAGCACGCCGCGCCGGTGCGCAAAGAACTTGGCATCCGCACCCTGTTCAACATCCTGGGGCCCTTGACCAACCCAGCCGGCGCTCCCAACCAGCTCATGGGCGTGTTCCACCCCGACCTGGTCGGCATCATGGCCCGTGTGCTGCAGCGCCTGGGCTCGCAGCACGTGCTGGTGGTGCATGGCCGCGATGGGCTGGACGAAATCACCCTCAATGGCGAGACCCTGGTGGCCGAGCTCAAAGGCGGCGAGGTGCGCGAGTACACCATCAACCCCGGTCAGTTTGGTTTCGCCGAGCACGACGGTTCCGCGCTGAAGGCCGCCAGCCGCGAGGCCTCGGTGGCCATCGTGCGCCGTGTGCTCGACAACGAGCTCTGTCCGGCACGTGACATCGTCTTGCTCAACGCCGGGGCGGCGCTGTATGCCGCAGACGTGGCCGACTCGCTGGCCAACGGCGTCGAGCGCGCCCGCGATGCACTGGCCAGTGGCCGTGCCGCCGAGGCGCTGTTCAACTTCACGCAGACCACCCAAGGCCTGGCCAGCGCGGCTTCGGCTTGACCCCATCTACTTCGCCTCGCCATGTCCGACATCCTCAACAAGATCAACGCCGTCAAGCACGAAGAGGTTGCGGCGGCCCGCCAGCGCATCTCCAAAACCGCCCTGCGCGAGTTGGCCGAGCATCGCCTGCGCGAAGCCACCGACCTGCGTGACTTCGGCGGCGCCTTGCGCGCCAAGATCGAAGCTGGCCAATCGGGCGTGATCGCCGAGATCAAAAAAGCCAGCCCCAGCAAAGGCGTGTTGCGCGAACACTTTGTGCCCGCCGAGATCGCCACCAGCTACGCCCAGCATGGCGCGGCCTGCCTGAGCGTGCTGACCGACGAGCCCTTCTTTCAAGGTCATGCCGACTACCTCAAGCAAGCCCGCGCCGCCTGCAGCCTGCCCGTGCTGCGCAAAGACTTCATGGTCGACGAGTACCAGGTCTTTGAAGCCGCCGCTTGGGGCGCCGACGCGATCTTGCTGATCGCTGCCAGCCTGTCTGACATGCAGATGCGCGACCTCGAGGCCGTGGCCCATGGCCTGGGTTTGGCCGTGCTGGTCGAGGTGCACGACGGTGAAGAGCTCGAGCGCGCGCTCGAACTCGACACCCAGCTGGTGGGCATCAACAACCGCAACCTGCGCACCTTCGAGGTCACGCTCGACACCACCTTGGGCCTGCTGCCCCAGGTGCCGGCCGACCGCCTGCTGGTGTGCGAGTCCGGCATCTTGGTGGCGGCCGACGTGCAGCGCATGCGCCAAGCCCAGGTCAACGCCTTCTTGGTGGGCGAGGCCTTCATGCGCCAGAGCGACCCTGGTTTGGCCCTGTCCACCTTGTTCGCCTGAGCCCGCATGGCGCGGCGCAGCCAGCAGTTGGAGGCCGGGCAGGGCGCCTTGTTCGGCGAAGGCCCAGCCATGGCTGACGGGGCGATGGCGCTGGCTGCGGCCTCTTCACCGGCCTTGTCCACGCCCTTGTCGGACTTGTTTGATGCCGTGCCTTCAGATTGGCGCGAACTCACCGACGCCTTTCGCCACAGCGACACCGGTCAGGCTTTGATCCAGCGCGTGGACGCGGCCCGCGCGGTCGGTGAATGCATCTACCCAGACGACGTGTTTGCCGCCTTGCGCCTGACGCCCCGCGCCCAGGTGAAGGTGGTGATCTTGGGCCAAGACCCGTACCACGGCCCGGCTCAAGCCCATGGCCTGGCCTTCTCGGTGCGGCCCGGCGTGGCCATCCCGCCCAGCCTGCGCAACATCCGCAAAGAGCTGCAGCGTGACCTGGGGCTGGCGTTGCCGGCCCACGGCAGCCTGCAGGCCTGGGCTGAACGCGGTGTGCTCTTGCTCAACACGAGCTTGACGGTGGCGCAGGCGCAAGCGGGCAGCCACGCCAAGTGGGGCTGGGAGGCCTTGACCGATGCCTTGGTGGCCGCGGTCGCCGCCGACGCATCCCCCAAGGTCTTCATGCTGTGGGGCGCGCATGCGCAGCGCAAGGCCGAGTTGATCGAGCGCGCCCAGGCCCAACGTGCGCCTGGGTCGGCCGCCCACTTGGTGCTGCAAAGCAACCACCCCTCGCCCTTGTCGGCCACCCGTGGCCCGGTGCCTTTCATGGGCTGTGGCCACTTTGGCCAGGCCCGCGTCTTTTGGCAGGCCCGTGGGCAGGACTTGGATTGGGCCTTGGCCTGAGGTTCAGGCGCTGAGCCGCGTCAGTTGAAATACCACTGTGTGGCCAGGCCCACGTGGTCGCCCTTGACCGTTTCGGGCGCGTCGTCTTGCGTTTTGAAGCGCTCGCGCACATAGCGCAAGCTCAAGCCCCAGCCTGGCGTGATGGCCCATTCACCTTCTAGCACCACACCCACCGATGATTTGTATTTTTCACGGAAAGTCACGTTCTGTTGGGTGTTGCCGTTGCCATCGCTCAGGGTGGCGTTGTTCACGCCAAACACCGCGCGGGTGGCCTTGCGTGCGCCCAGCCCCAAGCTCAATTGCGGGCTCTGGTGCCAGATGGCTTGCAGCTCGATGGGGTAGCGGCGGAAGAACGACTGGTCGTTGTTGATGCCGTTGGATTGGTCGTTGTGCACGCCCAGGCTGCCACGCACCGAAAACGCCGAACCCTGCGGGCGGAACCACAACCCCGCGCGCGCCTCAATGCCGGCGCCTGCGCTGATGTCTTCGCGGTATTGCGTGCCGGCCGAATTGGTCACGGTGATCTGCACCGGCATGATGGTGTCCCCCCCCGACGAATAGCCAATGCCCACGAAAGGACGCACCCCTCCTGTGGCATTTGATGTGTCTGCCGCCATCGCGGACGTGCTGAGCGCGCAGGCAAAGGCCGCAGCTTTCAAGGTCGATTTCATGTCACCCCCATAGGTTTGTTTCAATTTCGTGGGTATTTTGACCTATTTGCGCCAAATGCCGCCCATCCACGGGGGCGAGGGTTTCACCTGGATTTGCAAGAATGGCGAACTGAATATGCGCTTCGTCACTGTGCCTGTGACGGCCCTCGCATTCGTTTGATGTTTCGTTTTGACGCACCGGCCTTTCACACATTCCACGTTCATGGCGCCTCACTCTCACCTCTCCTCATCTGACCGCAAGGGCACCCTTGGGGTGGTGATCGTCAATTACCGCACTTTCGATCTGACGATGCAGTGCGTGGCGTCTTTGCTCGAGCACCGCATCGCGGCCCCCGAGCACATCGTCGTGGTCGACAACGATTCCCCCGATGGTTCGGGGGAGCGTTTGCGTGAGGCCTTGCCGCAGGGTGTCTGCACCGTGCTGTCCAAGCACAACGGCGGTTTTGGTGCGGGTGTGAACCTGGGCGTGTCGGCTTTGCAGACCGACCTGGTTTTGGTGCTCAACCCCGACACCCATTTCCTGACCAACCGCATCCACGTCATCCAAGACCTCTTTGCCAAGCACGAACGCCTGGGCATTGCGGGCCTCAAGCTCATCAACCCCGATGGCACGCTGCAGTACTCCGCGCGCCGCTTCTACTCGCTGACCGACATCGTGGCGCGCCGCACGCCGCTGGGGCAACTGGGCCCCCTGCGCAAGCTGGTGAGCTCTCACATGCTCAAGCGCCATTGGCGCGGTGGGCCGTTCGAGGCCGACTGGGTCATGGGCACCGGCTTTGTCCTGCGCCGCTCGGCGTTCGAGCAGGTCGGGCGGATGGACGAAGGCTACTTCCTCTATTTCGAAGAGGTCGACCTGTGCGCGCGCATGTGGGTCAAGGGCTGGCAGGTGATGGCCGTCCCCGAGGTCGAGTTGGTGCACGAGCACCAACGCCACAGCCAGGCGGGCATCTGGTCCACCTCTGGCAAAACCCACCTGCGCAGCATGGTGCGGTTCTTCGCCAAGTTCGGCGTGCCCTGGGTGCACCGCCCTCGCCGGGCCGCCATGAGCTTGGCTTACCAGCGTTGGCGCAAGCAAGTGGCCGAAGATCACCGCATCAAGCAGCCAGATGCGTCGACTTGACGCTGCATGGGGCTCAACGGGCCCTTCTGGCTCTTATCATGGCCACTTCGTCGCGCTCGCTTTACACAGGCTTTTGCCGCACTCTGTCATGAAGCTTTTTGTTGTTTTGATCGCCTTGCTGGCCGTGGGCTGTACCCCCATGGGCAATCTCAAGCCTGCGGGCGAGGTGCGCTACCTCAGTGCCGACGACATCGCTCGCATGGCCAAGCAGCCCACGCGCATCCACCCGGGCGACACGCTGCGCATCGTGCGCGACGCGCAGGACGCGTCGCTCGATCTGCGTAACCTGGTGGAAGACAGCCAGACGCAGCTCTACACGGTGCGCCCTGACGGCAGTTTCTCGTACCGCTACGCCGGTCGGATCGAAGCCGCAGGCAAGACGCCCGATGAGCTGGCTGCCGACCTCAAGGGCAAGCTCGACGCCCTCTACCGCCAGCCTGGCGTGACGGTCAACATTGCCAACTCGCCCAGCAGCAAGGTGGTGATCGGCGGGGCCGTGCGCGCGCCTGGCGCCATCGACATGACCGCGGTGGCGACGCTGCAGCAGGGCTTGTTCGCTGTGGGCGGTTTGCTGCCGGCAGCCGACCCCACGCACGTCGCCTTGTTGCGTTTGGATGAGGCCCAGCGCTACCAGCTTTATTTTGTCGACATGGGCCGTTTGCTGGAGCAGACCCCCGGTGGCCTGGACACCGTGGCCTTCCAGCGCGGTGACATCCTCTTCGTGCCCAAGTCCGATGCAGGCAATGCTGGCGATGGGGTCGAGGTTTACATCAACCAGTTGCTGCCCTTCTCACGCTCTTTGGGTGTGGGCTATTCCTGGGGCGAGACCCGCGTCAAGTGACCGACAAGCCGTACACCCCATGATCGACATCCGCTCCTTCCGCGACTTCGTCCGGCTGTTCTACATCTTCCGCCGGCCCTTCTTCATTGCGCTGTGGGTGACGGTGGCTGCCATCACCGCCGGTGCGTTTTTCATGCCGCCCAAGTACGCCTCCGAGGCGCGCTTGCTGATCAAGCCGGGCCGTGAAAACCTCACCGTGCCTTTGGATTCGGGTGACCGCCAAACCTACATGGCCTACTCGGCCCAGCGCGACCCCATCGCCGACGACGAGAAGATGCTCACTGGCCGCCCCGTGCTGCTGCAGGTGGCGCGCTTGTACATCGCCGAACTGAACCAGCAGGCCCCAGGCCCACAAAGTTGGAAGCAGGTGCTCAAGGCCCGCCTCAAGGACACAGGCATGGCCACGCTGGAAGCTTTCCGCAGCTTCACTGTGGTGCTGGGCCTGACCGAGCCGCAAAGCCCCGAAGAGCGACTGGCCAACAAGCTGGCCGACAAGTTCAAGGTCACGCACAGCCCGGGCTCGAACGTGATGGAGCTGGTCTTCGAGTGGGACGACCCGGTCGTCGCACAACGCATCATGCAGACCTGGGTGAAGGTCTACACCGACGAACGCACCACGGTGCTGGGCCGCAAGAGCCTCGTGGCCTTTTACGACGGCAAGGTGCGCGACGCCGATCAGCAGATCGAGTCCATGAAAGGCCAGATGCGCGCCCGCCTGGAGCAGATCA
Source organism: Burkholderiales bacterium (assembly GCA_947377275.1). GTDB lineage: Bacteria > Pseudomonadota > Gammaproteobacteria > Burkholderiales > Burkholderiaceae_C > Aquabacterium. The sequence continues at coordinate 59,180 of CANCFV010000004.1, forward strand.
ATGGCGTGAGCGTGGAAGAGCGCCTCACCGCTTTGACCAAGCGCCTCAACGAGTTGCGTGACCGCCAGGCCGAAGCCCTGGCCGAACGCACCTCGATCGAGCAAGGCGTGGCGTTCGCCGTGGGCAAGGCCAAAACGCTGAGCAGCGAGGTTGTGTCTGAACGCGAGATGGGCTTGGGCCCCAACTGGATCGCCCTGAGCACGCAACTGGCCGAACTGCGCCGCCAGCGCACCGATGCCTTGCGCACCTACAAAGAAACCTCGCCCGCGGTGCTCTCTCTCAATGAGAGCATCGCCAGCGTGGAGGCCCAGCTCAAGGCCGAAGACCGCAACACGCAGCGCGCCGAGCGCCGCACACCCAACGAGTTGGGCACCTTGCTGGCTCGCAACCAGCTTGAAAAGTCGGTGCGCTTGAGCGAGCTCAAGTCCATGACGGCCACCTTCGACCACGAGATCGAGCTGCTCACCCAGGCCCGCGCCAAGGTGCTGGCCAACGAGCCCGAGCTGGCCCGCCTGGAGCAAGGCCTGCAAGTGGCCGAAAAGAGCCGCCTGCTCTACCTTGACAGCCTGGAGAAGGCCCGCATTGACCAGGCCCTGGACGACAGCCGCATCAACAACATCGCCGTGATCGAAGCGGCCACGCTGAACCCCGCACGCACGGGCCCCAAGAGCCTTTTGCTGCTCTTGCTGGCGCTGCCTGCCGGTGGCATCGTGGGCCTGGTGGTGGTCTACCTCAGTGCCCTGCTTGACCAGCGCATCCACGATGGCGGCCGCATCGAGTCGCGCTTTGGCGTGCCGCTGTGGAGCACCGTCAAAGAGATCAGTGCCGGTGCAGAAGACAACGACTTCCACGCCAGCCTGCACCGCATCTACGGCACCTTGCCTCTCGACCGCGTCGCGCAGTCTGGCCTGACCTTGGGATTGACCTCGTCGCGTGTCGGTGAGGGGGTGTCCTTCATCGTTCAGCGCCTGACCCTGCTTTTGCAGGCGCAAGGGCTGAAGGTGCGTGTCAACCCGGAGTCGGGCCCCGCACAGCCGGGTGAGGTCGTGTTGCTCGATGCGTCCAATTTGCTCAGCAACCGCGAGGCCTTTTTGCGCTTGGGCAAAGCCGACCTGATCGTGTTGGTGGTCGAAGCCCGCGCCAGCGTGGTGCCCGTGGTCGACAACGCTTTGGGCGTGTTGCGCACCGCCTTCCGCAAGGTCGATGGCGTGATCCTCAACCGCCGCCGTTTTGAAGTGCCGCCGCGCGTGTTGCGTTTCTTCCAGCGTTGAGGAGACCCTTTTGAGACTGGCCCTTCTGTCGCCCTTGCCGCCCGAGCAAACGGGCATTGCCGATTACGCGGCCCACTGGCGCCGCGGTGTGAATGCCGCTGGCGTCGAGGTGCTCACGCCCCTGTTGGGCCAGCGCCCGGTTGCCAGCCTGGAGGCCGCGCGCCGTTGGGTGGCTGAGCGCGATTGGTCCAAGATCGATGTGGTCCACGCCGAACTCGGCGGTGGTCGCCACAGTGAGTTCTTCGTGCTCTCGGCCTTGGCCGAGTTGCCGCAGCACCCGGCCTTGTCGGCCACGGTGCACGACCCCGAACGCCTGGTCTGGCGCCCCGTGAGCGCCTTGTGGCGCGCCATGGACGAGTCCTCGGTGGTGCCTGCCCTGGTCAGCAAATTGGCCGCCGTGTTTTTTGACCCGCACACCCTGTGGGCCGAGCGCCGTCTGGCCCGCCAGCTCGACGGCTTGGTGGCCCTCACGCAAACCGGTGCTCAGCGCCTGGTGCGCCGCATGAAGGTGCCGGCGTCCAAGGTCCGCGTGATCCCACATGGCACCTTGCCGCTGGCGCCCGCGCCGCTGCCTGAGCTGTCGCCCGTGCGCTTCATCTACTTCGGCTTCATCTACAGCGGCAAAGGCATCGAGGACCTGATCGACGCCTTCGGCCGCCTGCGCAAGCACCACCCCGAGCTGGCCGCCAACGCGCGCCTGACCATCGCCGGTGGCACCGCGCCCGACATCGCTTTTGGTGCCGGTGGCAGCTACCTGCATGGCTTGCGCGAACGCGTCAATGCCTTGGGCCTCAATGCCCATGTCGATTGGGAGCTCGACGTTGATGAGCGCGACATCCCCGCGCTGATCCAGCGCCATCACCTCATGGTGCTGCCCTACCGCGAGTCGCGCAAGCTCTCCATCTTGGGCCAGATGCGGGGCACCAGTGGTGCCTTGGCCTGGGCCATTGCCTGTGGACGCGGTGCGATCACCTCAGACGCGAGGGCGTTTGCCGAAGAGATCAGCCATGGCAATGGCGTGTCTTACGTGCAAGGCCACGTCAGCCAGCTGGGCGACATCCTCGCGTCCATCATGAACGAGCCCGAACGCCTGAAGCAGTGGGCGACCGCCGCGCGCGACGTGGGTGAGATCCGCCAATGGGGTCGCACCGGTCACGCCTTTGCCGGTTACTTTGACGCGGTCTTGCAGCAAGCCAAAGCCGGGTTGCGGGGGCGTGCCTGATGGCAGCCACGCGCCGCGCCATGGTGTTGGGCACGGCGGCCTTGGCGGCTGCGCCGTTGGCCCAAGCCTGGCCGTGGGATGGCCTGCCTGTTCAGGCGCTCAAGCCGGTGCGCCCCGTGGTGTGGCGCGACTTCTTGGGCGTCAACGCCCAGCTGCAGTGGTTCCCCATCGAGGTGGCGCGCAAGCAGGTCAAGCAGCTGCAGGCTTTGGGCTTGAATTGGGTGCGCTTGGGGCTGCATTGGTTTTTGCTGGAGCCTCAAGAAGGCCAGTACAAGTTAGAGCCCATCGACGCCATGATGGCCCTGGTCAAAGAGGCCGGCCTGCGCAACATCACCTATGTGGTGGGCACGCCGCGTTGGGCCTCTTCGGTCGACAAGGGTGACAAGTACGAGCAGTACTTCGACAAGTTCCCGCCGCGCGACCCGGTGGTCTTTGCCCAGCGCATGGTCATGCTGGCCAAGCGCTACCCGCAGGTCGACAGCTGGCAGGTCTGGAACGAGCCCAACATCTTGGGCTTTTGGGCGCCCAAGCCCGACCCCGAAGGCTATGGCCGCATGCTCTTGACCAGCGTGCAAGGCCTGCGCGCCACCGTGCCCAACAAGCCCATCGCGATGGCCGGCATGGCCTACTTCAGCGAAATGGGCGGCAGCCAGGGCCTGATGATCGAGGCCTTGGCCAAGCTGGGGGCGTTCAACCTCAACGTCACGGTGGCTTACCACCCCTACACCGCCACGGCCGAAGGCTCGCAGGCCGATGCCCGCGACTTCGTCAAGCGCGTGCAACCGGCTCACCAATGGTTGCGCTCGGCTGGCGTCAAGCAGATCTGGTCCACCGAATGGGGCTGGTCCAGCTACAAAGGCCCGGTTGAAGAGCAGCCCCTGGTGGGCGAAGACGGTCAGGCCGACCACACGCTGCGCCGGCTGGCGCTGATGGCCGCCCTCGACTACGACCGCGTCTTTTTGTTCACCTTGTCAGACCTGGACAAGCGCGCCTCGGTGCGCGACCAAAGCTACGGCCTGCTGCGCGAGAACGGCGAGCCCAAGCCTGTCTACATCGCGCTGCAGCGCTTCTTGCAAATTTGCGGGCCACGCCTGGAGCCCGACAACCCTCCCACGCTCGATGGCGCCTTGCCCGAAGGCCTGGTCAGCATTGGCTGGCGCCGCCCGGATGGCCGTAAGTTGTGGATGGTCTGGGCGAACAAGCCCGGCACCGTGCGCCTGAAAAACGCGCCGCGTCAGGCCACGCTGCACCAGCCGCTCAAGGGCACGCAAAAGGCCTTGAGCGCTCTTGACGGCGTGCTCAGCGTGCCGGTGGACACCGCCTTGCAAATCTTGGTGGACGCATGACGCCGGTGACCTCGCCCCCGGCGGCGCCTTTGCGCCTGCTCTGGACCCTGCCTTACCTGCCCTGGCCCATCACCAGCGGGGGCAAGGCCCGCCAGTTTCACCTCATCCGCGAGCTGGCCGAGCGCGGCCACCGCATCACGCTGCTGGTGCAGTCCAAAACCGAACTGGACGACGACACCCGCCGCGTGCTGGCGCCCTTGCTCGAAGCCCTGATCGTGCTGCCGCGCCGCCCGCTCAAGCACCCGCTGACGCTGTGGCATGCGGCCACGTCCTCATTGCCTTTGCTGGCCACGGTCAATGGCTACGCGCCTGCCCTGAGCGCGCGCTTTGCCGAACTGCTGCGCAGCCAGCGCTGGGACGCCGTGCAGATCGAGCACAGCTACGGCTTTGCACCCTTTCAAGCCGAACTGCGCGCCACCGGTCAGCCCTTCATCGTCACCGAGCACAACGTCGAGTCCGAACTGGGCGCGGCCACCTACGGCAAGTGGCCCGCGGCCTTGCGTGGCCTGGCCACCTACGATCAGTTCCGTGCCCGCCGATGGGAGCGGCGCGCCCTGTCGCAAGCCAGCGCGGTGGTGGCCGTCACCGACGCCGACGCCCACGCCTTGGGCCAAATCAGCGGTCGTCCCACGCATGTGGTCAGCAATGGCGTTGACACCCGCGGCTTTGCCCGTGTCACCCCTGACCTGAGCTCGGCCACCGCCCTGTTCGTCGGCAACTACGAATACGCGCCCAACGTCGATGCCGTCGAGTGGGCGCTGACCGAGGTGTGGCCGCGCGTGTGGGCGCTCAACCCTGCACTGCGCTTTCGCATCTGTGGACACGGCCTGCCCGATGCCTGGCGCCAGCGCTTTCCCGACCCGCGCATCGACTGGATGGGCTATGTGCACGACCTCACCGAGGTCCAGGCCCGCTCGGCTGCTTTTGTGGCGCCGCTGCGTTTTGGTGGCGGCTCCAAGCTCAAGGTGCTCGAGGCCATGGCCGCGGGCTTGCCCCTCATCAGCACCCCTGAGGGCCTGAGCGGCTTGCAAGCCGTCGACGGCGTCCATGCCCGTGTCGCACTCGACGCGGAAGCCATGGCTCAAGCCATCATGCACACGCTCACCCACCCCGATGAGGCCCGCGCCATGGGCGAGGCGGCACGCGCCCTCGTCCGTGACGGTTTTGACTGGTCCCGCGCGGCCAGCCAACTGGAAGCGGTGTACGCCAGCCTGGCCTCACCGCAGGCGAGGGCGGCATGAACCCAGTCACTCGCAAAGGCAATCCACAAGGCGGCTTCAAAGGCCTCTGGCAGGCCTCCGTCTTTTTCCCCGCCTTGGCCGGGCTGGTGTTTGGTGGCATCACCTTGCTGGCCGGCCCAGCTGCAGGCATCGTGCTGGCCGTGGCCGTGGCCGCCGCCGTGTTCATCGGCTCGCAGCCCTTGCGGGGTCTGCTGCTGTTCTGCCTGCTGGCCCCCGCCTTGCCCTGGATGACCGTCACCTTGGGCGTGCGCATCACCACCTCCGAAGCGTTGCTGGCCCTGACCTGGGTGGGTGTGTTCTTCCAATGGCTCGCCGGCACCTTGCCGCCCTTGCCCCGCGGCCCCACTGAGCGCGCCATGATCGCCTTCATGGCCTGGACCATCGTGCCGCTCATCGCCGGGCAGTTCATCCCAGAGGGCGACGGCGTCGGCCCGGTCAACTGGGTGCGTTACCTGCTCAACGTCTCGCCCGTGTTCCTGGTGCCCCTGCTGGCCTCCAAACCGCGTGACCGCGACCGCCTCTTGCTGTGCCTGCTGATTGGTTTTGCCGGCCTGCTGGTGATCTCGCTGGGGTTTTTTGCCAAAGGCCGCGACGCCCGCCTCATGGTGCCTTTCCTCACCGCCCTGCAATACGCCCGCCCCGATGCCATCGCCGACATTTTGGGAGCCGACCCCAGCCGCATGGCCTCGCCGTGGGTGCACCCCAACTCCACCGGCGGCGCGCTCTTGCTGGCCGCTCCCCTGGGCCTGTTCTATGGCGTGATGCACCGGGGCTGGCGCCGCGCCCTGGGCTGGTTCGTTGCCTTCGGGGCCATCGCTGGCATCGTGTTTTGCGGCTCGCGGGGCGCGCTGCTGGCTGTGGGCGTGTTCGTGGTCTGGCTCACCGTCAAAAAGACACCCTATGCCGGACGCGGCCTGATCATCTCGCTCTTCCTGGCCGCCGGCTTGCTGCTGGTCTACCCACCGGCCCAGCAGCGCTTTGCCTCGCTGTTCTCGTCCAACGACGTCAGCACCGGCGTGCGCTTTGACGAATACAAGCATTTCCCAGCCAACGCCCTGAGCTACCCGCTGGGCCTGGGCTTCAAGGCCGACACACCGGCCTCGTCCCCTGAAAAGAACATCTACGGCATCTCCAACCTCTGGCTCAACTACTGGTTCAAGTTGGGCCTGCCCGGCATGCTCTTGTTCATCGCCGTCACGCGCGCCTGGTGGCGTGAGGTGCGCATGCCAGGCACCTTCACGCACATCACCTCGGCCAACGCCATGCGCATCGCCACCGTGGGCACGGTGCTTGCAGCGCTCACCACCGGCTTCATTGACCACTACTTCAGTTTCACCCAGGTGCTGATTTCGCTGTTCTGGTTGATCCTGGCGATGGGTTTGCAGCAGGCCCGCGCCGCCCAAGAAACACAGCCCTCTCAAGGTGATCGCCCATGAAACACCGCATCCTTCACAGCCACAACCTGCGTGCCCGCCTGGGCGATTACGCCGCCCGACTGCAAACCACCGAGCCCGATCTGCAAGCAGCCTACGACTGGTCGCTGGCCAACAACGTGCTGTTTGAAAGCGCTGGCAAGGGCCCTGACGACACGGTGGTCCACATCGCCTGTCTCGACATCCGCAAGCGCATCACCCACTCCTTGGCGCAAAAGCTGTTCGTGGTTTTGTTCGACGAAGTGCCCGGCAAAAAGCTGCCCGACTACGGCAAGAACTGGCCCACCCTGGTCGACCGCATGCGTCGCATTTGGGAGCAGCTCTACAACATTTTCATCAACAAGATCCCCAGCCACAACGTGCGCTTGGCTTGGTTGCGCCTGGGCGGTGCCCGCATCGGCAAAGGTTCCAGCGTGTGGCGCAACACCGAGATCCTGGGCGTTGAAAACCTCGTCATTGGCGACGACACCTGCATCGGCTGGCACTGCCAGATCGACGCTCGCTCCGGCCTGACCATCGGCAACCACGTGGCCATTGCCTCTCACGTGCTGATCGTGGCCGGTGGACACGACCTGGATGCGCCCGAGTTCTGGTCGGTCTCTGCCCCCGTTCGCATCGACGACTACGCCTGGATCACCTCCCGCGCCATCATCTTGCCCGGCGCCCACATTGGCGAAGGCGCCGTGGTCTCGGCCAACACCACCGTCGGCAAGAAGGTCGAGCCTTACGCCATCGTGGCGGGGCAGGGCGGCAAAACCGTGGGCCAGCGCGCACGCGGCCTGAACTACAAGGTGGGGGCCAAAGGCCTGTTCACCTTGTTGCACTGAGGTCGGCGCCGATGTTGGGCGCAGCGGGGCTCCTCACCCTGGTCACCTTGCTCGGCTTGGGGGCCGGGCTGGGGCGTGAATGGCTGCTGGTGGCCGCGTGGGGCGCCGGGGCCCGCACCGATGGCTACCTGATCGCGCTGTTCATCCCGGAAGCGTTGCGCACCATCTTGGCCGGCGGCGTTTTGTCTTCGGCTGCGATGGCCTTGTGGCAGGAACGCGCTGAACCCGAGCGCCACCTCTGGCTGGGCCGCGTCACGGTCGGTTTGACGGCCCTTGGCCTTGCCTTGGCCTTGTTGTTTTCCGTGGCCAGCTCGGCGTGGGTGCATGTGTTGGGCCCCGGCATGGCCGAGTCCATCCGACCCAGCACCGAACAGGCCCTGAGCCTGCTGGCCTGGGCCTTGCCGCCGCTGCTTTTGCAAGCGCTGTGGAGCGTGCCCCTGCAGGCGCAAGGTCGCTTCCTCCTGCCTGGTCTGGGCTCTTTGGCCTACAACCTGCCTGTGGTGGCTTACCTTGCCTGGCACGGCAAGTCCGCAACCGAAGCCGACCTCTCTCTGGCTTTCATCGTGGGCGCCTGGGCGTCCGCCCTGTTGATGTGGCCTGCGGCCCGGCAGCAGGGTGTCGGTGCGTCCACCTTGCGCTGGCACGGCGCCACCTTGCGCGAGCTGGGTTCGCGCGCTGCCCCCCTGGTCGGCAGTGCCCTCATCGGCCAGGGCATGACCTTGCTCGAGCGCGTGGTCGGCTCTTACATGGGCGAGGGCGTCATCACCGTGCTCAACCTGGCGCGCAAACTGGTCAACCTGCCGCTGGTCGCGCTCATGTCCGTCAATCAGGTCGTGCTGGGCCTGATGACCAAAGGCCAGCATGCCGCTCGCCTGCCGCTCTTGAGGCAAGGCCTGGCCATCAACACCTTGGTCACCACCCCGGCGGCCGTGGGCTTGCTGCTGTCCGCTCAGGCCATCGTGGCTTTGCTCTTTCCCCAGGTGCATGGCACCGCCATCATCGGTCCTTTGCTGGGCTGGTACGCCGTGGCCCTCATCGTGGCCGGCTGGAACACGCTGCTGGCGCGCTACAACCACGCCAGTGGTGACACCCGCTTGCCCTTTTTCTGCGAAACCTCCGGCAATGCCGCACAGGCCGTGGCCATGCCCCTGATGGCCTGGGTCTGGGGCGTGCAGGGCATGGCCGTCGCCTTGCTCATGGGTGTGCTCGTCAACTGGGTGCTCTTGCTGCACCTCAATGCCTTGTGGCGTCAGATCAAGTTGCCCACCCTGCTGATGGCCGGTGGCCTGCCCTTGCTGCTGGGAGCGGCGCTGCTGCCCCTGTGGCCAGACCTGCCCATGGCGCGCTTGTTGGCCTCCACCGCGGCAGGTGCCGTTTGCTTGGTGGCACTGGCCTTGGGCCTCAAACCCTGGAAAGTTGCGGCATGAACCGGCGCAACAACTTCGATCTTTTGCGCTTGCTGGCGGCCGCCGGCGTCATGGCCCTGCACATCGTTGACCTGTCGCACGAGCCCTCGCTGGCCGTCTTGGCAGCCTTTGACACCAAGATGGCCTTGTCCATCTTCTTCGTCATCAGCGGCTACTTGGTCTACATGAGCTGTGACAACACGGCCTCCCTGGCCGAGTACGTGCGCAAACGCTGGCGCCGCATCGTGCCTGCCTATGCTGCTGTGGTGCTGCTGTGCGGTCTGCTCGGCGTGTTCATCAGCACCCGCACGCCTGCCGACTACTTCGGTGCCGACTGGGCGCGCTACCTGCTGTCCAACCTCAGCTTTCTCAACTTCATCCAGCCCAGCCTGCCCGGTGTGTTCACCAGCAACCCCTACCCCGGTGCGCCGGTCAACGGCGCGCTGTGGACCATCAAAGTCGAGCTCATGTTCTACGCCGTCGTGCCTGCATTCGTCTGGCTCGCCAGGCGTTTTGGACACCACCGCGTGCTGGGCATCGGCTTTGCGCTGTCGTGTCTGTGGTGGGGGGGCTTCATGACCCTGGCCCAGGCCACCGGCAAAGCCGCTTTTGTCGAGCTGGCCAAACAAATGCCCGGGCAGTTGATGTTCTTTTTGCCTGGCGCCTGGGCGTATTGCGAGCGCGACCGCCTCAAGTCGCTGGGACACCGCCTGGGTCTTGCGGGCTTTGCCTCCTTGGCGCTGACCTACCTGTGGGATGCCCGTAGCGCCAACCCCGGCGTCTTCCTCTACCCGGTGGCACTCACGGCGTTGGTGTTTTGGGCCGCCCACAACCTGCGCCACCTGGGCGACGTCACGCGCCGCGGCGACGTGTCGTACGGCGTCTACATCCTGCACTTTCCGGTCATCCAGACACTCGTGCACTTCGGGGTGTTCAAGGGCTCGCCCTGGGGCGGCGTTGCCCTTGCCGTGATCCTCGTGTTGGGGCTGGCCTTCGCTTCGTGGCACCTCATCGAAAAGCCGATGCTGGCCCACAAGCCCCGTCAGGTAGCGCCATGATTTTTTTGAAAATTAGCCACAGTGCTTGAAAGACGCGGCACAGCTGTGCTATAGTTTGAGTCTTGCCTGGAGGGGTGGCCGAGTGGTTAAAGGCAGCAGACTGTAAATCTGCCCTCTTATGAGTACACTGGTTCGAATCCAGTCTCCTCCACCAGGCAAACAATTTGAGAATCGCTCCCGAGCGGGAGTAGTTCAATGGTAGAACCCTAGCCTTCCAAGCTAATGACGCGGGTTCGATTCCCGTCTCCCGCTCCAGTTAACGGTTCTGTCATTTCCGGCGTGCTAAAGTCGCGGTCTTCGCAGTTGCGAAGAGTGTGCGTGTCAATGTCGGCACTGGTTTGGGTTTTTGAATGAGCCCAGTCCCGTGTCGATGCCCATGTGGCTCAGTGGTAGAGCACCCCCTTGGTAAGGGGGAGGTCGGCAGTTCGATCCTGCCCATGGGCACCACACACCTATCCTCTCTTTCTTCTTTACTTCATCGGCTCAATCAGGGCGCCAGGAGCGAGAAACATGGCAAAAGCAAAATTTGAGCGGACCAAGCCGCACGTGAACGTCGGCACCATCGGTCACGTTGACCATGGCAAGACGACCCTGACCGCTGCGATCGCAACGGTGCTGGCAGCCAAGTTTGGCGGCGAAGCCAAGGCTTACGACCAAATTGACGCGGCACCAGAAGAAAAGGCCCGCGGCATCACCATCAATACAGCCCACGTTGAGTACGAAACGGCCAACCGCCACTACGCTCACGTTGACTGCCCAGGCCACGCCGACTACATCAAGAACATGATCACCGGCGCGGCCCAGATGGACGGCGCTATTTTGGTGTGTTCGGCTG
>CANCFV010000005.1 GCA_947377275.1 Burkholderiales bacterium
TACTACAAGTGGAACCAGTGGCTGTTTTTGAAGATGCTGGAAGCGGGCATCTGCGAGCGCCGCACGCAAACCGTGAACTGGGACCCGGTCGACCAGACCGTGCTGGCCAACGAGCAGGTGATCGACGGCAAGGGCTGGCGCTCGGGCGCGCCGGTTGAAAAGCGCGAGATCCCTGGCTACTACCTGAACATCACGAAGTACGCCGACGAGCTGCTGAGCGCCGTCAGCAACCCCGAAGACCCCAACTACCTGAGCGGCTGGCCCGAACGCGTGCGCCTGATGCAGGAAAACTGGATCGGCAAATCGGAAGGCGTGCGCTTTGCCTTTTCCCACAACATTCGGCATGACATTGCCGGCGCCGATGGCAGCCTGATCAACCAAGGCCAGCTGTGGGTGTTCACCACCCGCGCCGACACCATCATGGGCGTGACCTTCTGCGCCGTGGCGCCTGAGCACCCCTTGGCCCTGCACGCAGCCGCGTCCAAGCCCGAGGTGCAAGCCTTCATCGACGAGTGCAAGAGCGGCGGCACCACCGAAGCCGAGCTGGCCACCCAAGAGAAAAAGGGCGTGGCCACGGGCTTGTTCGTGACGCACCCCATCACCGGCCAGCAGGTTGAAGTGTGGGTGGGCAACTATGTGCTGATGTCGTATGGCGATGGCGCCGTGATGGGCGTGCCTGCGCATGATGAGCGTGACTTTGCTTTTGCGAAAAAGTACGGCATTGCCATCGAGCAAGTGATTGGCGTGGAAGGCGAAACCTTCAGCCTGGAAGCCTGGGCCGATTGGTACGGCGACAAGCAACGCGGCATCACCGTCAACAGCGGCGAACTCAATGGCCTGACCCACAAAGACGCGGTCAACAAGGTCGCTGACATCCTGGTCGGCAAAGGCGTGGGCGAGAAAAAAACCACCTGGCGCCTGCGCGACTGGGGCATCTCGCGCCAACGCTACTGGGGCACCCCCGTCCCAATCATCCACTGCGCCGATTGCGGCCCGGTGCCCGTGCCTGAGAAGGACCTGCCCGTCGTCTTGCCCGAAGACGTGGTGCCCGATGGCAGCGGCAACCCGCTCAAACTGCGCCCTGACTTCTTGAACGTGGGCTGCCCCAAGTGCGGCAAGCCTGCCCAGCGCGAAACCGACACGATGGACACCTTCGTGGACTCGAGCTGGTACTTCCTGCGCTACACCTGTGCCGACAACGCCGGCGCGATGGTCGACGAGCGCACCAACCACTGGATGGGCGCGGCCAATGCCCCCGGCAACCGGGGCATGGATCAGTACATCGGTGGCATCGAACACGCTATTCTGCACCTGCTGTACGCGCGCTTTTGGACCAAGGCCATGCGCGACCTCGGCCTGGTCAAGTTCGACGAGCCCTTCAAGAAGCTGCTCACGCAAGGCATGGTGCTCAACCACATCTACTCGCGCAAAACGGCGCAAGGTGGCATCGAGTACTTCTGGCCGCACGAGGTTGAAAACACCTTCGACGCGCAAGGCAAGATCAGCGGCGCCAAGCTCAAGTCAGACGGCTCGGCCATCGACTACGGCGGCGTGGGCACCATGTCCAAGTCCAAGAACAACGGCGTCGACCCGCAAGAGCTGATCGACACCATGGGAGCCGACACGGCCCGCCTGTTCACCATGTTCGCCTCGCCGCCCGAGCAAACGCTGGAGTGGAGCGCCGCCGGCGTGGAAGGCGCGCACCGTTTTGTGAAGCGCGTGTGGAACTTCGGTGCCAAAAACGGCGACGCCCTCAAGGCGGCCGGCAAGGTGGTGCAAGCCGAACTGAGTGCCGAGGCCAAGACCCTGCGCCGCGAGGTCTTCGTGATCCTCAAGCAAATCAGCTACGACTACGAGCGCATGCAGTACAACACCGTGGCCTCGGGCGCGATGAAGCTGCTCAACGCCCTCGAAGCCTACAAAGGCACCACGCCGCAAGACCTGGCCGTGCTGCGTGAAGGCTATGGCGTGCTGCTGCGCGGCCTCTACCCTGCTTGCCCGCACCTGACCCACGTGTTGTGGGAAGACCTGGGCTTTGCCGCACAAGATGGCGGTGACCTGCTCGACGCGCCTTGGCCCACCGTGGTTGAAGAGGCCCTGGTGCAAGACGAGATCGAGCTGATGCTGCAAGTCAACGGCAAGCTGCGCGGCTCGATCAAGGTCAGCCCTGCAGCCGACAAGGCCGCCATCGAGGCCGCCGCCTTGGCCAGCGAAGACTTCGCCAAGTTCAGCGAAGGCAAGGCGCCGAAAAAAGTCATCGTGGTGCCTGGCCGACTGGTCAACATCGTGGTGTGATGGCAGCCATGCGCCAAGCCGATCACCCCACCTCCGTCGCCCGCCTGGGCACCGCCCTTGCACGCCAAACCTCACGCCGCACCTGGCTGGCTCGCACCGTCCGCCTGGCGGCCACCTCGGCCGTGGCGGGCGGGTTGCTCAGCGGCTGTGGCTTTCAGCTGCAACGCGGTCAGCCCATGGCCTTCAAAACGGTGCAGTTGACAGGCTTTGCGGGCAGCTCGTCGGTGGCCAGCGAGCTGGCGCAAGCACTGGAAACCAGCGGCGTCGACGTGGTCGACAGCACCTTGGCCGCGGTGCAAGCCGCCTCGGCCACCCAGGTCCCCAACACCCATGTGGTGATCGAGGCCCTGAACGACCAGCGCGATGCCGTGGTGGGCACCGCCACGGCCTACGGCCAGATCCGCAACATGAGCGCCCGCAACTTCCTGACCTTCCAGGTCAAGCGGGGCGATGGCAGCGTGCTGCTGCCGCCCAACACGGTGAGCCTGGCGCGCGATTTGAGCTACAACGAAAAAGACGCCTTGGCCAAGCAAGACGAGCTGGCGGCGCTGCACAAGGCCATGCAAAGCGACCTGGTCAGCCAGGTGCTGCGCCGCCTGGCCGCCATCCGCGCCGACCAGTTGAGCGCGCCGCTGCCGCCGAACGTGCCCCCGGCGCCGGCCAACGCCATCTCGCCGCTCACCCGCTGAGCCACCCGCCATGCAACTGCGCCTGGACCAGCTGAGCCAGCACCTGAGCAAGGGCGCAGGCCTGCTCAAGCCCATCTACACCCTGTATGGCGACGAAGCCTTGCTGGTGCAGGAGGCGGGCGACACCATTCGCGCCGCCGCCAAAGCGGCCGGCTACACCGAGCGCCAAGTGCACACCGTGGCCGGCGCGCACTTCGACTGGTCCAGCCTCTTGGGCCAGGCCAGCGAGATGTCGCTGTTTGGCGACCGGCAGTTCATCGACATCCGAATCCCAGGCGGCAAACCTGGTAAAGACGGCTCGCAAGCCCTGCAGCAGTACTGCGCCATGGCTGCGGGCAACGACGGCGTCATCACCCTCATCACCCTGCCCCGGCTGGACAAGACCCAGCAAAGCAGCGCCTGGTTCACCGCCCTGGACGGCGCCGGCTTGACGCTGCGCTGCGACCCCATCGAGCGCAACGCCCTGCCCTTGTGGATCGCGCAGCGCCTGGCCGCGCAAGGGCAGCAGGTCGAGTCGGGCGAAGCCGGCCAGCGCACCTTGGCCTTCTTTGCCGACCGGGTCGAGGGCAACCTGCTGGCCGCCCACCAAGAAATCGTCAAGCTCGGCCTGCTGCACCCACCGGGCGTGCTCACCATTGAGCAAATCGAAGAAGCCGTCGTCGACGTGGCCCGCTTCAACGTGTTCAAGCTCAGCGAAGCCGTGCTGTCAGGGCAGGTGCACCGCACACTGCGCATGATCGACGGCCTGCAAGCCGAAGGCGAAGCCGCCGTGCTGGTGCACTGGGCCCTGGCCGAAGACATCCTGGCCCTGCACCGCGCCCGGGCTGCGCTGGACAGCGGCAAGCCCCTGCCCATGGTGTTGCGTGAGCAGCGCGTGTGGGGGCCGCGCGAGCGCCTGTTCGAGCGCATCTTGCCCCGCACCCGCGCCAACAGCCTGATCCGCTTGGTGGCCGCGGCCAGCACGGTCGACGGCATCGTCAAGGGCCTGCGTCACCCCCAGTGGCCTGAAGACCCTTGGGAAGCCCTGCGTCGGCTGGCGCTTCAGCTGTCGCAAGTGGCCGCAGGCGGCCCCCCGATCACCCCCTGATCAGGGTAGTGACAGGGGAAAGCCCGTCCATGGTGCCTATTGGCGTCGCGGGACAATTCAAGTGCCGTTACACACGCTGAAGTGCGCTCCATGCCCGAATCCACCCCGCTTGGTCAGCCCCAAGCCGCCTTGGTCCCCCTCAACCGCAGCGAACACCTGTACTGGGCGTGTGAGGGCCATGTTGGTGGGTCGATCGTCCAGCCCTACCTTTTGCGTTTCGACCGACAGGTGTCGCTGGCCGAGGTGCGGCAGGCCCTGCGCGAGCTCACCAGCGCCTACCCGCGGCTGCGCGGCATCGTGGTGCCCTCGGGCTGGACCTACAAGCTGCAGATCCTGCCCGATGACGCTGGCATCGACCAGCTGTTTGAGGATGCGGTTCGCGTCGTGCATGGGGTCGACGCGGCCTCGGCCAGCGAGCTGGAGGCCTTCCACAGCGCGGTGCTCAATGAGCCCCTGTCGATGGAGCGCGGCCTGCCCTGGCGCGCGCGCTACATCCCGCACGCAGAGCAACCGGTGCTGATCTTCGCGCTGCACCACATCGTGGGCGATGGCCGCTCGCTGGTGCAGATGATCAGCGCCATCGTGGGCCGGCTCAATGGCCACCCAATCGCGCCCTGCCCGCTGCAGTCGCCCAGCATGGTCAAGGCGGTCACGCCCGCCAAGTGGCACCAGTGGCCGGCCAGCATCGCCGGGTGGTGGCGCAACCAACGCGCCGATGCCCGGGCCAGCCAGGGCCAGTCGTTGGTGATGCTGAATTCGCGCGAGAGCAGCCACTTCACCACCAGCCGCATCCACCACCATGAGCTGCCCTGTGGCCAAGCCCAATTGCGCGTGACGGCCAAACAGATGGGCACCACCGTCAACAACCTGATGACGGCGGTCATCGCCAACTGCTTCCTGGCCCGCGCCACCGACCAGCCGCATGCGGTGGCAGCCATCCGCATTTCGGTCGACTTGCGGCGCCATTTCCCCAAGGGCGAGCAGCCCGAGGTGGGCAACTTCGTGTCCTCGTTCGCCGTGAGGGCCACACACCAGAGCGACCTGGCCGCGCAGATCCAGTCGATCGAGGCACAGGTCAAAGCGCACCTGGCGCGCTACGAGCGGCGCGAATACGCCCTGCCTCTGCTGCTGTACGAGGCTTTGCCCTGGATGGGCCGCACGCTGTACAGCCGCTTCATTGTGGCCTCCAAGGCCAAGGGCAAGCTGCGCGACGTGAGTTGCCACTTCACCAACTTGGGCAGCGCCGAAATCGTGCACCCCGCCGACCCCACCGTGCGCCTGACACAGCTGTGGCCTGCCACCTTGGGCGTGGCCCTGGTGCTGGGCCTGGTCAGCCTGGGTGACAAGCTCTACTTGTCTGTGATGCAACAGCTGGACGAAACCGCCCCTGAGACCGTGACCGCCTTCCTGGCAGCGCTGGACGCGCAACTGCACCAACTGTTGAGCCCGGGCACGCCACCCGTGAACTAGCGCACAGATGCGGGGCTTTGCACCCGCTGTTCTCAGCCAAAGGCGCTACACCGCCTTGGCACGACGCCGATATAGATCAGGTCAAGCATCCCGACCTGCAGTACCGAAGGCGTCCCATGAACCGGCTCAAAGCACCTCTCCCTCAGCAACTGCCATCGCCCGCTTCCGGTGAGGGCAGCGCCAGTCCAGGTGCCACCAACGATGCCCCCGGCACGCCACCGAACTGGCTGAGCAGCGCCCTGGCCGTCTGGGTGCGGCCGGACACCCACGAAAGTGACAATGGTGTCCACAAAATCGCGCTTCACGTCCATACTGCGCATTGAGGCGCATACCTTGGCCTCAGCCCCCCAACACAACGCATGCGTTCTTCCCTGATCGACCCACGCCGACTCCATACCCGCATTGCCGCGGTGTACTTGGTGTTGCTGCTGGTCGTCCAGGCCGCGAGTTTCTGGTTCATCCAAGACAGCGTCGACCGCAACGCGCGGGCCGCGGTACTAACGGAGTTGGCTAACGGCGAACAAGTGTTCATGCGCCTGCTGTCTCAGAACACCGCCAACCTTGAGCAGGCCGCGCGTGTGTTGACCTCGGACTTCGGCTTTCGCTCGGCGGTGGCCAGCGGCGACCAAGCCACGGTGCAATCGGCCCTGGTCAACAACAACGAACGCGCGCAGGCCAGCCTCGCGGTGTTCACCGACGCGCAGTTCCAGCCCAAGGCCAGCACCGAAGCCAAGTCTGATGCCTTCGTGGCTGCGGTACAGCGCTATGCCAAGCAAGCCGATGCGCAAGGCCACCCTGAAGTCGCCGAGGTCGACGGTCAGATCTACCAGATCGTGGCCGTGCCCGTGCGCGCGCCCGCCATCATTGGCTGGGTGGGCATGGGCTTCAAGCTTGACCAGGTGCTGCTGCGCGACATGAAGCGCCTGTCGAGCCTGGAGGTCGTGTTGATGACGCCAGGCAAGCCAGGCCAATGGACATTGAAGGCCAGCACCCTGGCCCAGCAAGAACCCGATGCGGTGGTCAAGGCCTGGACCTCGATGGCTTCGGCCAAAGGCAGCAAAACCTACGACATGCAGCTGAGCGGAGCGCTCTACAGCGCCCAACCAGTGATGCTGGATACCGCGCCGGGCGAAGCCGGTGTCACCGTCTTGCTGCTGCGCTCGGTGGACGAAGCCCTCGCGCCATATGGCCAGCTCAAGCTGACCT
The DNA here is from genome assembly GCA_947377275.1 of Burkholderiales bacterium. GTDB lineage: Bacteria > Pseudomonadota > Gammaproteobacteria > Burkholderiales > Burkholderiaceae_C > Aquabacterium. The sequence continues at coordinate 6,748 of CANCFV010000005.1, forward strand.
TGATGGGGCTGAGCGTGCTGGGCATCGTGATCTTCGGCATCGCCGGCATCTTCATTGCACAGCACGTGACCACGCCTTTGCGCGCACTGACGTCTGTGGCGCAGCGCCTGGAAAAAGGCGACTACGGTTCGGCCATTGCCACAGGGGGTCATGCCAAAGACGAGATCGGCGAACTGGCCACCTCGTTCGAGGCCATGCGCCAGGCCATCCAGGCGCGCGAGGGCGAGATCTTGCGGCTGGCGTATCAAGACGCGCTCACCGACCTGCCCAACCGCGAACAGTTCAGGCACGACCTGCGCCAAGCGATCACGAAGGCCGACGAAGACGGTACGCCCTGCACCGTGCTGTTGATGGACCTGGACCGCTTCAAACACGTCAACGACGTGCTGGGGCACCGCTTTGGCGACCGCCTCTTGCGCGCCGTGGCCCACCGCCTGCGCGACGACGCCCTGCAAGGCATTCCCAGCGTGCTCGCCCGTTTGAGCGGCGATGAATTCGCTGTGCTGCTGCCCCACACGAACGCCGCGGCCTCCCAAAGCGTGACGCGGCGCATCCTGGCCTCGTTCGAACAGCCCATCAAGCTCGACGACCACACGGTCGACCTCAGCGCGGGCATCGGCGTGGCCTCCAGTCCTGAGCATGGCCTGGACGCCGACGCGCTGCTCAGCCGCGCCGAAGTGGCCATGTACGCGGCCAAGTCGCAACAGGCCGGCACCATCACTTACCACCCGGGTCTGGACTCAGCCAGCGAGGAGTCGCTCACGCTGCTCAGTGAGCTTCGCTATGCGGTCGACAACGGCCAGCTGCGCCTTTACCTGCAGCCCAAGGTCGATTTGCGCACGGGCGAGGTGCTGGGCGCCGAGGCCCTGGTGCGTTGGGAGCACCCCACGCGCGGCCTGGTGCCGCCCATGCGCTTCATTCCGTTTGCCGAGCAAACCGGCTTCGTGCGCGTGCTGACCATGTGGATGCTGGGCCAGGTGGCGGACATGAGCCAGACCATGTCCAACGTCGGTCTGGACTTGAAGATCGCGGTGAACCTCTCAACCCGCGACCTGATGGACCAGGACCTGCCCACCAAGATCGAAGCCATCTTGGCCGAGCACCAGGTGGACCCCAAGCTCATGGTGCTGGAGATCACCGAGAGCGCGATCATGGACGACCCCCAGCGCGCCCTCAACACGCTGAACCGCCTGCACAGCATGGGCTTGAAGCTGTCGATCGACGACTTCGGCACGGGCTATTCTTCGCTGGCCTACCTCAAGCGCCTGCCGGTGGACGAGCTCAAGATCGACCGCTCGTTCGTGATGAACATGGAGCGCGACGTGCAAGACGCCAAGATCGTGCGCTCGACCATCGAGCTGGCCCACAACCTGGGCTTGAGCGTGGTGGCCGAGGGCATCGAAAACGCCGAAGCCTGGAAGCTGCTGGCTGCCTTGTCATGTGACGAAGCCCAGGGCTACTTCATCGCCAAGCCCATGCCCAGCGAGCAGTTCATCGCCTGGGTCAAACAGTGGGTGCCGCCCGATGCCACCCAGGCCTTCCTGGGCATGGACCTGAGCGTCGTGGCCTGAAGCCGCTGCGACTTCAGGGGCGCTCGTGGCCCGGCGTCAAAAAGCCCGCTGCTGCGCCAAACGGGCAAAGGCCTCGGCCTGGTCCGCCGGCAACTGGCCACTGGTGGCCACATCACCTGCCGCCACACGCGCTTGCTGCACTTGCAGCAAGCGCTGTGCATCGCCCAAACGCGGCAACACCGGCCCAGCAAACAGCACACGCCCTTGCGAGGCCACCATCAAGGTCGGGAAGGTTTCGACGTCGATGTCGCCAATGGCGTCGGCCTGGTCTTCGATGTCGATCCAGGCGTAGCGGTGCCCCGGCAGGGCCGCTTGCAAGGCCTCGAAGGTGGCTTGGTAGTCACGGCAGGTGCCGCACCAGGCGGCGCACAAACAGACCACATCGAGCGTTGGGTTGGGCATGACGAGATTGTCTCAGAGCGGCTGTGAAAGCGCCCTTCAAGCGCCGTTGATGCGGATCCAGGTGGTCTTGAGCTCGGTGTATTTGTCGAGCGCGTGCAGCGATTTGTCGCGCCCATTGCCCGACTGCTTGACGCCGCCAAAAGGCACGGTGATGTCGTCTTCGTCGTATTGGTTGACGTGCACCGTGCCCGCCTTGAGCGCGCGGGCCACGCGGTGCGCGCGGTCGATGTGGCCGCTCCACACACTGGCTTGCAGGCCATAGGCCGAATCGTTGGCCAGGGCAATGGCCTGGGCCTCGTCGGCAAAGCGGATCACGCTGAGCACCGGGCCAAAGATCTCTTCTTGCGCGATGCGCATGTCGTTGCGGACCCCATCAAACACCGTGGGCGTGACGTACTGCCCGCCAGTGTCTTGCAAGACCTGGGTGCCACCGGCCACGCAACGTGCGCCGTCTTGATGCCCCGCTTCGATGTAAGACAGCACTGTGCGCGTCTGGCCTTCATCGACCAGCGCCCCCATGGTGGTGGACGGGTCGAACGGGTCACCGGGCTGATGGTGCGCGGCTTGGGCCACCACGCGGGCCACCACCTCGTCGGCCACCGACTCGTGAACCAGCAAACGCGAAGGCGCGTTGCACGACTCGCCCTGGTTGAAGAACAAAGCACTGGCAGCGGTCTCAGAAGCGCGGGCGATGTCGTCCACATCGTCGAACACGATGAAGGCCGACTTGCCACCCAGCTCGTTGAACACCCGCTTGAGGTTGCTTTGCCCGGCGTACATCAGCATCTGGCGGCCCACGCGGGTCGAGCCTGTGAAGCTGATGGCGTCCACGTCCACGTGCAGTGCCAAGGCTTGTCCGGCCTCGTGGCCCAGGCCGGGCACCACGTTGAACACGCCCGGGGGCAGGCCGGCTTTCAGCGCCAGCTCGCCCAGGCGCAGTGCGCTCAAGGGTGATTTTTCAGAGGGCTTGAGGACCACGCTGTTGCCCATGGCCAGGGCCGGCCCCAGCTTCCAGGCGGCCATGATCATGGGGTAGTTCCAGGGCACGATGGCGGCCACCACGCCCACAGGCTCACGTTGGATCAAGGCCAAGGCAGTGCGGGCCGTGGGTGCGATCTCGTCATACACCTTGTCGATGGCCTCGGCGTACCACTGGATGCAGCGGGCGGCGGCAGGCACGTCCACGCTGAGGCTGTACTGGATGGGCTTGCCCATGTCGAGGGTTTCGAGCAGCGCCAGCTCGTCTTTGTGCTGGGTGATCAGTTCGGCAAAACGGCGCAGCACGCGTTTGCGCTCGGCCGGCGGCTGGTGGGCCCAACGCCCGTCTTCAAAGGCGACGCGGGCCGAGCGCACGGCCGCGTCCACATCCGCCGCTTGGGCCCGGGCCACATCCACAAGCCAGCGCCCATCGATGGGCGAGTGGCAGGCCAGCGTCTGCCCGTCTTGCGCGGCCACGCGCTGGCCACCGATCAAGGCGCGGCCATCGATGCGGCCCTCGGCGATCAAGGCGTCGGCGCGGTCACGCCAAATGCGGGCTTGGGGGCTGCCAGGCCGCTCGCCTGATGTGCTCCACGGGTGTGCTGCGTTCATGTTTGGCTCCTGCCCCGATGCGGGTGCGTCCCTGGTGATCGTTCAATGTAAAGCACCTCGAACCGCTGCGCACCTTCAGCCGCACATGGCCGCACAAGCAAAGGCCAATGGCCACAGGCCCGACACACCCAGCAAACCGACCATGCCCAAGCGGCGCGCCCACCGCAAGCTGGCGCCGGGCCACTGGTTCATGAGCAGCACCAACACCCAGCCCCACAGCATCCACGATGACAGCGTGACGAGCAGCGCCGCAACCCAACCCGCCGTGTAGGTGAGCGCCATCAGCTGAAGCAGCATGACGCCGCCCAGCTTGAGCTGCGCAAGGCTCAGCGATCGGCCTGAAGTCGGCTCCCCCCACGCGCGGGTGGGCGTGGTCTGTGCCAGTGCGCACAGTGCCGTGAGGGACGCCAAGGAAGCGCACAGGGCGAGCCACTCGTTCATGTCGACAACACCCCGGCGTTGATGGCTTGCCGGTGGCTGCTGCGGGCACGCCAGCCAGCATGAACCACGAGGCAGGCACACAGCCCCGCAGCCACATGCCATTGCGGCAACCCGGACTTCAGCGCCAAGCCTGCATACCCCAAGCCAGCCGTGAGGCCCAAAGCCAAGGCCGTGCGCGGCATCCAGTTTTGCAAGGTGGCTGCGGGCAGGCCGAGCCAAAAAGCGATCAGCAAACCAGCCATGCCCGACGAACGCGCAGGCTCTGAGCCGACCACGTGGGCGAGCCGAAACGACTCACAAGCGGCCACCCCAGCGAGATGGAACGACCAGTACCTCGGCTCACACAGCCAAGCACGTGCCCACTGGCCCATGCGGCGGGTGAACGCGGGTTCGCTGCGCACCGTGCTCGGCCCGGCGCTGCCCTTCGCGACCCTGCGGGATGGCACGCTCGCACGCACGCGTTCTGGCCCCACAAAGCGCGCAAGCGCCACGCAAGCCACGCCCACCAAGGCCATGCCCATCGACACCCACCCGGTCAGGGCAGCGCCCTTGAACCCGCCGATGAGGCCCGCGCTCCACAACAAGCCAGCAGTCAGATACAAGCTGCCGCGCCACAAGCTGGCAGCGCGCAAGGACGCGCCGGCGACGGCCGACAGCAACACCCACAAAAGCAGAAACAACCAGACGGTCCATGTGGCTCGCCCTGCCAGTGACGGCAGCCAGCCAGGCGCCCACCATTGCGCGAGCGCCACCAGAGTCAGCGCAGCCGGCAAGGTCGCGTGCAAGGACAAATAAAACCGATGCATACAGGTACAGCTTCTTCAAACTCAATCAGACGGGCGCCTGCCCAGCCACACGCCGCTGCTGCCTTGAATCCAGCCAGATCAAGGTGCCAGAGATGGACAACCACGCGGGCGTCATCCCCAAGACAAAGTACAAGCACTTGAGCGCCAGGCCGCCCTGGTCACCAAAGTGCAAAGGCTCCATCAGCCCATTGACCTTCGACCAAAACCCACCGGCTCGCGGGTCAATCACGGCGAGCTGGGCGCCGGTGGCCGCGTTGAGCTCCACCTTGGCGGTGCTCATCATGTGGCCCTGCAAGCCCCCGGCAAAGCTGACCCGCGCAGATGCCCGCCCCCAAGCCCGCAAGGACACCTGACGCACCTCCAAACCGGGTATGGCGCGCTGGGCGGCCGCTTGCAGATCGTCCAGGGGCAACATGGCCACTTGGCGTCCTTCGTTCTTGGCAGGCGCCTGAGCCGACACGCTGCGAGAAGGGGTGCTGACATACCGGAAGGTCTGCTCGAACAAGGGCGCCAAACCCATCCAGGCCCCGGTGACGGCAATCAAGATGTGAAAGCCCAGGCCCCAGATGCCCGCCGACTTGTGCAGGTCTGACATCACCAACCGGAAACTGCGTCCCCAACGCAATGTGAACAGCTCCGCCAAGATCTTTCGGTGGATGACGACACCGGTGGCGATCAACACCAGCATCACGACGCCCAAAAATCCCACGATCCACCGGGGGCCAAAAAACAGGAACACGTGCAGCATGCGCAGGTACTGGCCCAACTGGCTGTCAACCGGCCCCAGCACCTCGCCGGTGTCCGCACGCACGGCCACCTTGAGGCGCTGCTCGGCGGCGGCGCCTGGCTCGCGCAACCAAGCGAAATAGGCCGGGCTGATCGCATCCGGCGGCACGATGGTCTCCACCATGGCGCCTGGGTAGGCCAGCTCAAGCCGATGCAAGACCACGCTCAAAGACACCGCTTGAGCGGCCCTGGGCAGTTGGGCCAGCGAAGGGTTCGCCCACCGGTCGATCTCGCCCTTGAAGACCACCACCGAGCCCGAGAAGCACACGACGAACAACAACAATCCGGTGACGATGCCGGCCCATGAGTGCAACACAAACAGGCGGCTCAAGCTACGTTGACTGACCATGACGGGGCTCAAAAATAGTACGTCGCGGCAACGCTCACGCTGCGTGGCGCCGCTGGCGAGACCACATTGGCGTTGATCGCCCCATCGTAATAAGCCTTGTTGAACACATTCTTCACCCCTGCATTGAGGCGGTAGTTGTCACCCGTGTAGCTGATGGTGGCATCGCCCACGAAGTACGAGGGCAGGCTGAAGCTGTACGAGCCCTTCTGCTCGCTCACATAACGCCCGCCCAAGCCCACGGTGACGCTGGGCAGCTGGGGCAATTTGTAGGTGGCCCAGAGTGTGGCCGTGTGCCGAGGGGTCAAGTTGAGGGGCTTGCCCACAATGGATGCGTCGTTGTCGCGGGTGACTTCAGACTGGGTGAAGGTGTATGCCGCCGTGAGCTTCCAGCTGCTGGGCAAGTCCAGCCCCATCTCCAGCTCCAGGCCTTTGGCCCGCTGCTCCCCGGTTTGCACGCTGAACCCGACGTTCGCCTGGTCAGCGGTCGTCACGTTCTGGCGCGTCAGGCTGTAAACCGCCAGCGAGCCGGTCAGGTGACGGTTTGGCGCTTCGTACTTCAGGCCACCCTCCCATTGACGCCCCGTTTCCGGCACGAAAGGCTTGCCCGCATGGCTGAGCCCCGACACCGGCAGGAAGGACTCCCCGTAGCTGGCGTACGTTGACCACCCCTTGGCGAACTCGTAGACCACGCCCGATGACGCCGTCGTGGCCTTGTCCTTTTGCGTCGTGGTGACGCCGGTCAGGCGGTCTTCGGTTTGGTTGTCTGACCAGTCATGGCGCAGGCCCAGCAAGGCGGTCCACCCCGGCGCAAACTTGATTTGATCCTGCCCATACAGACCCGCGACCTGGAGCCTGGAAGGCGCGTCACTGCTCATGTTGGCAGGACAAGTGGCTTGCACGCCATAGACAGGGTTGTACAAATTCAAGGCGGCGATCTGGCACTTGCGCGTGGCCAGCCGCTCCTCGCTGGTGCGCAGGTCCAGCCCGGTGACCAGGCGATGCTGCATGTCCAGCGCCGCAAAGCGGGTCAGCAAGGACGTGTCGGTGGCCAGGATGCTGTCGTCCATGTATTGGCGCGTGGCCATCCGGTTCTGCAAACGCCCATTGGCTTGCAAGGTGCCGTTGGAGACGAAATTGCCCGTTCCGCTTTGGCTCTCGTAGCGGACGTTCTGACGCAAGGTCTGGCTTGCCGAAAGCCGGTGCTCCAACGAATAGCCCAGTGAGCCGCCGGTGATGTTGTAGGGCCCAAAGCTGGGCTCTCCGGTGTACAGCGTGGTCGATAGTTTGCCGTTGGCATTGGGCAGCACGGTCCCGTAAGGCGTGATGCCCTGCTGGCGCAGCCATTCGCGGTGTGAGTACGTGGCAAAAACCACCAGATCGGTGCGGGGCCCCACGTCAATCGACAACGACGGTGCCAGCCACTGATCTTTGCTGTAAACAAAGCGGGTCGGGTCGTCACTCTGAGACACCAAGGTGTTGATGCGCAACGCCGTCTTGCCCGACGCGGACAAGGGCTTGTTCATGTCGGCTGTCAACGTGCGCAAACCAAAGCTGCCCACCTCTAAGCCAAGCTCATTGAAGGCCTCATTTCTCGGGCGCTTGCTGACCGCATTGACCAGCCCCCCCGGCTGCACCTGGCCATACAGCACCGAGGCAGAGCCTTTGAGCACCTCGATTCGATCGTAGCCATAGGGTTGCAAGCGGGCCCACATGCCCGGGCTGCGAACCAGGCCATCGACCAAGATCGACTCGGTCGAGCGAAAGCCCCGGATGTTGATGTCGTCAAACCCTCGACGCCCGTAATTGACGGGGCTCACGCCCGCCACCGTCTGCAAGGCTTGCTGCAGGTTGTTGACTTGGCGCGTGGCCATCTGCTCACTGGTGACCACACTCACCGATTGCGGTGTTTCAAGGCGACGCATCGGGGCCTTGCCCGCGGTTTCCGCCTCGACAGGCGCAAATCCCAGGTCCTTTGCCACCTGGGCCTCGATGTGCACCTCCTGCAACTGCACCGCGCCATCCACCCGATCTTGCGACGCAGCAGCCCCGGGCGAGATGGGCACGCTGGCCTGCGCATGAACGGCGGTCGAAAAGCACAGTGTCAAGGGCGCCAAGATGGCAGACGACGCTCGAAACGCATGGAGTAATTGCTCGCGAAACATGAAGATCCCAAAAGAAGTAGGTGGCTGCCGCTGCCCACGCCTTGAGCGTCGATCCAGCCTGCCCGCATCTTAACGCGAATGATTCGCATTTGCAACCGTTCATGTCTGCATCGGCCGAGCCGGGGCGGTCGAGGCGGCCAACGCTTGCGCCACAATGTGGCCCTTTACCCACCCAGGAGGACACCATGCCGGTGATCGTGATCGCCAATCCCAAGGGCGGCGTGGGCAAATCCACGCTGTCGAGCAACATCGCGGGCCACCTGGCTCGGCAGGGTCATGTCGTGATGCTGGGCGATGTCGACAAACAGCAGTCCTCGCGGCTGTGGCTGCAACTGCGCCCCGCGCACCTGCCGACCATCCAAAGCTGGGACATCACCGAGGACCACATCGCGCGTCCGCCCAAAGGCACGACGCACGTGGTGCTCGACACCCCGGCCGGCCTGAGTGGCCCGGGCCTGGAGGCCGTGATGAAGCTGGCCGACAAGGTGGTGGTGCCACTGCAAGCCAGCGTGTTTGACATCTACGCCACGCAAAGCTTTTTGACAGAGCTGACGCAACGCCGCAAAGCCGGCAAGGTGCAGCTGGGCGTGGTGGGCAACCGCATCAAAGACCACACCAAGGCCACCGAGCACCTACAGGCCTTTTTGGACACGCTCGACGTGCCGCTGCTGACCCTGCTGCGCGACACCCAGAACTACGCGCACCTGGCCGCGCACGGCCTGAGCCTGTGGGATGTCCCTGCCGCCAAGGTCGAAAAAGACCTGGCCCAGTGGGCGCCCCTGCTAAGCTGGTTGCACCCCACCTGAAGCCACACCGCCCTTGTCCATGAGTGCCCCTGCCGCTTCGACCGACCCCAAGGCGCACGCGCCCTCGTACTACGCCGCCTCCAGCCTGCCCCAGCCCGATCGCCCCGCCTTGCAAGGCAGCGTGCAGGCCGATGTCTGCATCATTGGCGCGGGCTACACGGGCTTGTCATCGGCCTTGCACCTGGCCGAAGCCGGCTTCAAGGTCGTGGTGCTGGAAGCCGCCCGCGTGGGATGGGGCGCCTCGGGGCGCAACGGCGGCCAGTTGGTGCACAGCTATTCGCGTGACATCGACGTGATCGAAGCCCGCCACGGCCAAGCCGCAGGCAAAGCTTTGGGCGGCATGGCCTTTGAAGGCGCCCGCATCATCAAAGAGCGCATCGCCCAATACAACATCGACTGCCACTTCAAGCCCGGCGGCCTGTTCACCGCCTTGAGCGACAAGCAGGTGCGCCAGCTCGAACACCACAAAGCCCTGTGGGAGGCCCATGGTCACACCGAGCTTGAACTACTCGACGCCGCAGCCACCGAACGCGCCGTGGGCAGCCGCCGCTACAAAGCCGGCCTGCTGGACCACAGCACAGGCCATGTCCACCCCTTGCGCCTGGCCCAGGGTGAAGCCGCCGCCTTTGAAAGCCTGGGCGGCGTGATCCATGAGATGTCGAGCGTGACGCGCATCGACCGCGGCACCACGGCCACCGTGCACACGGCCCTGGGCCAAGTGCAGGCGCGCTTCGTGATCGTGGCCTGCAACGCCTACATTGGCGACCTGGAGCCCCAACTGGCCGCGCGATCCATGCCCTGCGGCTCCCAGGTCATTGCCACCGAACCGCTGGGCGAGCGCTTCCCCGAAATCTTGCCCAACGATGTGTGCGTCGAAGACAGCAACTTTTTGCTGGACTACTTCCGTTTGTCCAAGGACCGACGCCTTTTGTATGGCGGCGGCGTAATCTACGGCGCGCGCGACCCGGCCCACATCGAGGCCATCATCCGACCCAAGCTGCTCAAAACCTTCCCGCAGCTGCAAGGCGTGCGCATTGACCACGCCTGGACGGGCAACTTCTTGCTCACCCTCACGCGCCTGCCCGAGGTGGGTCGCTTGTCGCCCAACATCTACTACTCTCAAGGCTGCTCAGGCCATGGCGTGACCTTCACGCACCTGATCGGCCGCGTGCTGAGCGAGGCCATCCGGGGCCAGGCCCAGCGCTTCGACGCCTTTGCCAATTTGCCCCACTACCCCTTCCCGGGTGGGCGCCTGCTGCGCGTGCCGCTCACGGCCTTGGGCGCGGTGTACTACGACCTGCGCGACAAGCTGGGCATCTGAGCCCGCCCGTCGCCTGGCCCTCAGCGGCCTGCCAGCTTGAACACGGCCACGGCCTGCACCAGCTGCGCGGCTTGCACCTTGAGGCTCTCCGCAGCGGCGGCACTTTCTTCCACCAAGGCCGCGTTTTGCTGTGTCGTTTGTTCGAGCTGCATCACGGCCTGGCCCACTTGGTTGACCCCCGTGCTTTGCTCGGCGCTGGCCGTGCTGATCTCGCCGACGATGTCGCTCACGCGCTGGATGGCGGTCACGATGTCGCTCATGGTCGCGCCAGCCTGGTCCACCAAAGAAGAGCCCTGCTCGACCTGCTCCACGCTGCTGACGATCAGGGTTTTGATTTCCTTGGCCGCCTCGGCGCTGCGCTGGGCCAGCGAGCGCACCTCGCCAGCCACCACCGCAAAGCCACGGCCTTGCTCGCCGGCACGAGCGGCTTCCACCGCCGCGTTCAAGGCCAGGATGTTGGTCTGAAAGGCGATGCCATCGATCACGGCAATGATGTCTGCGATCTTCTTGGAGCTGTTGTTGATCGTCTTCATGGTGTCGACCACCTGCCCCACGACCACGCCCCCCTTGGCCGCCACCTCAGAGGCACCCACGGCCAACTGGCTGGCCTGACGCGCGTTGTCCGCGTTGTTGCGCACGGTCGAGCTCAGCTCGTCCATCGTGGCCGCCGTTTGCTCCAGCGCCGATGCCTGGTGCTCGGTGCGCTCACTCAAATCGGCATTGCCATGGGCGATCTCGGAGCTGGCGGTGGACACGCTCTCTGCATTGCTGCGCACATGGCCCACCACCTCCACGAGCTTGCCCTGCATGTCCTTGAGGGCCTGGATGAGGGTGCCGACCTCGTCGCTCGAGCTCACCACCAAGCGCGTGGTCAGGTCGCCCTTGGCCACGCCCTGAGCCGCCCGCAAGGCCTCTTGCAATGGGGTTGTGATGCTGCGCGTCACGCGCCACGCCACCAAGCCACCGGCCAGCAAGGTGACCAAGCCCAGCACCAGCAGCCCCGTTTGGCTGGCGGTGTTGACGCGCATCACTTCCTGTGAGCGTTCGTCCATCTCACTGCGTTGATGGCTCACCAGCGCTTGCAGGGCACCAAGGTACGCCTTTGCAACGGGCACAAAATCCTGTGTGAGGCGCTGCTCGGCCTCTTCATAGAGGCCATCCTTTTTAAGCTGGGTGATTTGGTCCCGCTTGGCGATGTAGTCGCGCCGCACAACCGCCACCTCGTCAAACAGTTTTTTCTCTTCGGGAGAAGACAGCAATTTTGCGACGGCCTCTTGGTATCCGGTGCTCTGCTTGGTCGACTTGGCGACGTCATCGGCGAAAAAGGCCACCAAGCCGTTGTCGCGGCTCTTGGCCACCGCCATGGTCCGTCGCACGCCGGCGTTGACGTTGCTCGTCCAGTCACTGATCAAGCGCTCCTTGACCAACAAGGTCGACATCAGCTCTTGCGTGGCTTGTCCTGTGGCATGCAGGCGCCACAGGCTGATGGCCGTGATCAGGGTCACCAAAGACAGCACCAGGGCAAAGCCCAAGCTGAGCTTGCGACCAATGGACAAATTCTTCATACAAGGTTCCAGGCGTTTGTGCCCGCCTTGCTCGAAATCGGCACCCAAATCACCGCGAGATCGCGCCAATACATCGGCGACGTCGGGGCGGCCAGGTTGGCGGCACCCTGTTATTCGACCAAGCCCACCCATTCTTAAGCCGCCACTGACGCGGTGGCGACCAAGGCTTCACAGTGCATCGTCATACCCCATGATGCTGTTGTGACCCGCAAACCGGCCAGTTCCGCATCGTCCAAAGGTACCGTTAAGCGTTAACCGAAGTGGTTTTTTGAGCTTTGTGACACGGATTTTCTGGGCAACCCTCGTGCATCTCAGCGTCGCAACGGTTCAAATCATGGTCTGACATCAGGAGTTGGGCGTTGGGGCAGTTGGCAGTGAGCAAAGCGCAGTTGGCTTCGCCTGTGGGCGAGGGGCCGGTCAGCGACGTCGACCAAGCCTTGACGCTAGGCTTTGCCTGGCTGCGCTTCCCGCCCGCCCTGGAAGCCCGCTTCATGGAGGACAAGGCCGAGCAGCGCCTGTTGTTGGCCATGGTCTCGGGTCTGTCCGTCGCTGTGCTGTTCACCATCCCCCTTCTGTCGGACTGGTACATGGCGCCCGACATCATCGGCCTGTCGCTGTGGCTGCGCCTGCTGCTCTACCCCTGCGTCACGCTGTTGGGTCTGCAGTTCATGCGCAAATTGCCCATCCCGGTGCTCAACGAGTGGCTCATGGCCGCTGGCGGCATGCTGGCCATCGGCATCGAGGTGGTCTTGCTGGGCAGCAGCCAGTCACCTTGGGCCAGCGCGGGAGTGGTCATCCTCAGCCTGATCGCGGTTTGCACCTGCTCCATCACCCGCTTTTGGCCAGCCGTCGTGGTGTGCGTGAGCGCCTTTCTTGCTCACGTTCACCTTGTCAGCAGCCTGCCCGACCCGACCCAAGGCGCCCTGCCATTTTGCATGTCGGTGCTGCTGCTGAGCTCACTGAGCTTTGCGCTCTACGGCAACTACAAGCTCGAGCATGGCGAGCGCATGGCCTTCTTGCTCGACCTGCGCGAGGCCCGACTGGACGACGAGCTGCACGCCGCGCATGCCCACATCGCTCGCATGGCAACCACCGACGCCCTCACGGGCCTGGCCAACCGGCGCAACTTCGAAGCCTTCCTGGCCGCCGGCCTTCAGCGCGCGCAAGCGCAAGGGCTGCCGCTTGCACTCATCGTGGTCGACATCGACTACTTCAAACGCTACAACGATCGCTATGGCCACCAAGCCGGTGACGCCTGTCTGGTGAATGTCGCCCAGACCTTGAACCAGAGTTTGCGGCGCACCGGCGACCTCGTGGCCCGTTGGGGCGGTGAAGAGTTCGTGGTCGTGATGGTGGACGCCGATGCCGCCGCCGCCCAGGCAGCCGCCGAACGCATGCGCCAGGCCGTGCTGGACCTGAACCTCACCCATGCCGGTTCGCAATGCGCCGACGTGGTCAGCGTCAGCATGGGCCTGACCTCGCTGGTGCCCGACCGCCACACCCGCACACAAGACGTGTGCAGCCTGGCCGACGAGGCTCTGTACATGGCCAAGGCGCGAGGCCGCAACCAGGTCTGCCAGCACCAGGCCGACACAAGCCCTGTGCCCGGGGCCGCCACGCCACACCGCGCGTCATCGCACACCCAGCACGGAGCACAGCCTGCGGTGGGTCAAAGCGAACACCCGAACGCGCCATTCGATGCGACCACGCCAGCTCCGCACGCCTCACCTGGCGAAGGTCTCACCGAATGGCGCCATGCACTGCGCCTGCTGGGCCTGGTGTTCAGCCCCAAGGTCTGGCATCCAGGAGCGCTGCGCTTTGAGCCTGCACGCGAAAGGCGCTTCCAGGCAGCCACACGGGTGGCGCGCCTGTCGCACTTCTTGGTCAGTGGCGGTTTCGCCCTGATCGTCTACAACCTGTTCTTGCTGACCGACCGCCTCATGGTGCCCGATGCCTTTGACCAGGCTGTGTTGGTGCGCGTCAAGATACTCACGCCACTGGCCTTGATGCTGCTGTGCGTGGGGCACTTCGGACGCGCCTGGTGCCTGCGCCTGCCTGCGCAAGTGTTCGAGGTGAGCATGACCTTGACCGGCGTCTTTGCGGCACTGAGCCTGGGCTGGCTGGTCACCCAGTCACACAACGAAATGGCTTTGCTCTACCCAGCCGGCCTGGTGCCCATCCTGGTCTACGGCAACATCATCCAGCGCTTTCGCTTCGGGCACGCGCAGGCGTTTTCTGCAATCACGGTGGGCGTGGCCTTGATCTCGGCCTTCCAGGCCGACAACCACCCCGAGGCGCGCGCGGTACTCAGCATGCCCTTGTGCTTGCTGGTGGCCTTCATGGCTTTTCACACCCTGGTGATGAACTACCGCATGGAGTCGGATGAGCGCCAGCGCTTCCTGACCGGCGAGCGAGACGCCGCCTTGCGACGCGAGCTGGTCGCCTCGCAAGGCCGCCTCGAAACGCTGGCGCGGCAAGACACGCTGACCGGCTTGCCCAATCGGCGCCACGCCGACACCTTCTTGCAGCAACACTGGCAGAGCCTGACAACACAAGAAGCCCCCATGGGCCTGTTGCTGCTGGACGTGGACCACTTCAAGGCCTACAACGACCGCCACGGCCACCCAGCCGGCGACCAATGCCTGCAGCACGTGGCCAAGGTGCTGGCACAACACAGCACGCGGCCTCAAACCTGCTTGGCGCGGTGGGGTGGCGAAGAGTTCATCGTGATCCTGCCCGGCGCCACGGGCGAGCAGGCTTTGCAAGTGGCACAGGTGCTGCAGCAAGCGGTGCAGGCCACGGCCTTGCGGCACGAAGCCTCACCCACGGCGCATTGCGTGACCGTGAGCATTGGGGTGGCCTCATGCCGGACGCACGACCCCAGCTGGAGCATCGACGGCCTGATCGCGCAAGCTGACCAAGCCCTCTACCAAGCCAAGGCCCAAGGCCGCAACCGCTGCGTGCTGGCGGCACCGGCCTGAGCCGGGCACACCCGCCCGGCTCAGGGCACCAAGGCTCAGAAGCTCACGACCACAGAGGTGCCGACGAGCTGGTTGGTCTTCTTGTAGCTGTTGTCCTTGGTGTCCAGGAACACGGCGCCACTGGCGCGGTCCAGGCGGTACTCCACCTTGAACACCGTGTTGAGGTTGAAGGCGTAATTCAAGCCCAGGGTGAGCGCACTCCGATTGACGCCGCGATCGGTGTCCGTTTGGGCCCAACCGTTGTCACCCAAAGTGTAGGCAGGCCCAATGCCGTTGTGGTCGTCGGCCGTGGCGTAGGTCAACAAACCACCACCGTTTTTGCGGTTGGCGATGTAGTCGGCCCGCACGACGCCTTCCAACCAAGGCTCGAACTTGTAGGCCACCAAGCCAGAGATGCCAGACCAGTAGGCATCACGCAAGACGGTGTTGCCTTGGTCATCGGTGGTGGACGTGATCGACGCCTTCTTCTGACGGCCCAAACTCAACTGGCCTTGCACCGTCCAGTCGCCGCGGATGAAATAGCCATCGATCTCAAACAGGTCCACGCGCGAGTCACGCTGTGACACCACGTTGCCGTTCCCATCAACAACACCTTCCGAGCCGTTCTTGGTCTTGCCATGCACCCCCGCAAAGCCAAAGCCTTGGAACTCACCCTTGGCGTAGTCCACCCGATACGCCACCACAGGCGTCTTCTCTTTGGCGTTGCGTTTGCTGGTGTTCATGTTGGCCAGCATGCCTTTGACGATCCACTTGTCGCGCGTCAGCTCCAAGCCCGCACCCGTGTAGGCCGTGGGCAGGGTCAGGTCGAACAGCAGGTTGTGCGTGATCAGCTTGTTCTGCGTGGCCGGCAGGTACTCGTAGCCCGACCAGTCGGGGATGTGCCCCGCAATGAAGCGGGTTTGCAGGTCGGTCAAGGGCACCGACACCGATGCCTCGTGCACCAGCGACGACGAACTTTCGGCCACGGCCTGGGTGCCACGCTGAGGCGCCAGGGTCAGCCTCCAGCGTGAACCGCTGTCGGTTTCCTTGGTGATGTCGAGCACCGCCATGCCGATGTAGGAGTTGTCGTAGGTGTAGAGCCCATTGGCCACCGAGTTCAAGAACTGGAAGCCTGCCCGGTGCTGTCGCTGGTTATAGATGAAGGCCGGGTCTACATAACCACTGACCTTCAAACCCTTGAAACCCAGCATGTCTCTGGCGTCTTCCAGGGCCTCGGTCTTGACGGCGATGCGGTTGAAGTCCTGCAACTGCTCGGGCGTCATGCCGGGCGCGACGGGTTCGGGCGCAGGGGCTGCGGCCACCGCCGGGGTCGCCGCCACCGTCTTCGCCGTTTGGGCGTTTTGCTCAGCCTGTGCCGCCAGCTTCTTCTCCAAGTCCACCATGCGCGCCTTCAGGTCACGCAGCTCTTTGAGCAGTTCTTTGTTGGACTGCGCCTGCGCCGCCTGCGGGAAGGCCGCGGCAACGGCCAGAGCCAACACAGCAGCCTGAGGCGCCCAACGGCGCAGGCCCTGCGCCTCTCGACGAGGGCTGAGCAAGGGGGTCGGGTGGGTCATGCGGCGTGGCTCCTTGTGTTGTCGGTCAAAAGGGTTGGGGGGCGGGCCTCAGCCCTTGGCGGCTTGCGCCATTTCCTGCAGCTTGCGTCGCTCGGCGCGAGCCAGGGCATAACTGCCCCCGATCACGGCCAAGGCCACCACGGCGATCACCACCGTGGCCACCGCGTTCACGCTGGGGTCGACCCCCAAGCGCGCCCGCGAAAAAATCACCAAAGGCAGGGTCGTTGAACCCGGGCCCGACAAGAAGGCTGACAGCACCACGTCGTCCAGCGACAGGGTGAAGGTCAGCAAAAAGGCAGAAGCAAGTGACTGCGCGATCATGGGCAGCGTCACCAAGAAAAACACCTGCATGGGGCGCGCGCCCAGGTTCAAGGCGGCCTCTTCAAGCGAGGGGTTCAGCCCCTGCAAACGCGCTTGGATCACCACCGTGGCGTAGGCCAGGCCCACCAACAAATGCCCCATCCAGATGGTGACCATGCCGCGCTCCGGAAAGCCCATCCAGCGCTGCATCGACACCAGCATCAGCAGCAGCGACAGGCCCACGATCACCTCGGGCATCACCAGCGGCGCGTTGATCATGCCCACCATCAGCGTGCGCCCGCCAAAGCGCTTGTACTTGACCAGCGCCAACGCCGCCAGCGTGCCCAGCACCACCGCCGCACAGGCCGTGAAAAACGCGATGCGCAGCGACAGCCACAGCCCCTCAAGGATCTCGGTGTCATTCGCCAGCTTGCCAAACCACTGCAGCGTGAAGCCACCCCACACCGTGGGCAGAGGCGATTGGTTGAACGAATACACCACCAGCGCCAAGATGGGCAGGTACAAAAAGGCAAAGCCCAGCGCCAGCCAGGTGCGGGCCACCCACTGGCCTCGGCGCAGGTAGGCGGGGGTCTTGAACGCGCTCACCGTGAGCCCTCCTGCGCATCGGCCTGGGCCTTGTTGAACCAGGCCAGCGGCACAATGATCAGCAAGATCATCACCACCGCCACGCTCGAGGCCATGGGCCAGTCGTTGTTGGCGAAAAACTCGTCCCACAGCACGCGGCCGATCATCAAGGTCGATGGGCCACCCAGCAACTCAGGGATCACGAACTCACCCACACACGGGATGAACACCAGCATCGAGCCGGCCACGATGCCCGCCTTCGACAGCGGCACCGTCACCTTCCAGAACGCCACCCAAGGGGTCGAGCCCAGGTCAGAGGCAGCCTCGAGCAGGCGCATGTCCATCTTCGAGAGGTTGGCGTACAGCGGCAAAATCATGAACGGCAGGTAGGTGTAGACCATGCCCAGCACCAGCGAGAACGACGTGTTCAGGTAAGCCCCTGGCCCGGGGATCACACCAAACGCCATCAAGGCCTGGTCCACATGCAAAGCATTGAGGGCCGTGGCCACCCAACCGCCTTCGCTCAGCAGCCCCTTCCACGCATACACGCGCAGCAAGAAGCTGGTCCAAAACGGCAGCATCACCATCATCAACAGCGCGGGCTGCACCGCACTCGATGCACGCGCCATGAAATAGGCAAAGGGGTAGCCCACCAGCAGGCAAAAGGCCGTGGTGATGGCGGCGTATTTCAGGCTGGCCAGGTAGGTCTTGAAGTACAGGTCGTCTTGCGTGATGAAGAGGTAGTTGCTGAGCTTGAGCTGCAGGCGCAAAACGCCATCGCTCCAGGTGATCAGGTCTTTGAAGACCACTGTTTCCATCTCAGAAACACTGATCTTCAGGACGATCAAAAACGGCAGCGCAAAAAACACCAGCAGCCAGGCGTAGGGCACGCCGATCAAGGTGCGCTCTGACCACTTTAGGCGGGGGGTGTGCGATGCGCTGGCCATGGCGTGCGCGCTCAACGTGTGAGGACCACGTGGGCCAACGGGCTCCACCAGGCAAAGGCTTCGTCGCCCCAGCTCAGGGCGTCGTCGGGGTGGCGCTCGGTGTTGCTTTGGCTGACCTTGAGCAAGGCGCCACTGGCCAACTGCAGGTGGTACACCGTGCTGGCCCCGAAATACACCATGTCTTTGACGGTACCCTTGACCTGGTTGAGTGGCGCGGGTGGCTCGCCCACCTCTGGCACCGGCGGCCTGCGCGAGATGCGGATTTTTTCAGGGCGCAAGGCCACGCTCACCGGCATGCCTTCGTGGCCCGTGATGCCATGGCCCACGTAGTGGCGCACATCGGCACAGGCCACCTCGCAGTGGTCGGCCTGGTCCACCACCAAGTTGCCATCCATCAAGTTCACGTTGCCGATGAAGTCGGCCACAAAGCGCGTGGCGGGCGTTTCATAAATCTCGCGGGGTGTGCCCACTTGCAGAATGGAGCCCTCGCTCATGATGCCGATGCGGCTGGCCATGGTCATGGCCTCTTCCTGATCGTGCGTGACCATCACGCAGGTCACGCCCACGCCTTCGATGATGTTGACCAGCTCGATCTGGGTTTCCTCGCGCAGCTTCTTGTCGAGCGCGCCCAGGGGCTCGTCGAGCAACAAGAGCTTGGGCTGCTTGGCCAGCGAGCGGGCCAGGGCCACACGCTGCTGTTGTCCGCCCGACAACTGGTGCGGCTTGCGTTGCGCGAACTTCGCCAATTGCACCAGCTTGAGCATGGCCTCGACGCGCGATGCGACCTGCTCTTTGGGCAGGCCTTCGCGCTTGAGGCCAAAGGCGATGTTCTCCCACACCGACAGGTGCGGGAAGAGCGCATAGCTCTGGAACATCATGTTGATGGGGCGCTCGTAAGGCGCCAGCCCGGCCAGGTCTTGGCCGCCCAAGGTGATGCGGCCCGAGCTGGGTGAATCGAAGCCCGCCAGCATGCGCAGCAGCGTGGTCTTGCCGCAGCCACTCGAGCCCAGCAGCGCGAAGATCTCGCCCTGCTGGATGTCGAGCGAGACGTTGTCGACCGCGCGGAAGACACCACCGTCTTTGCTGCCAAAGTCTTTGACAACACGCTCGATGCGCAGGTAACCGGCGGCCTCTGTGTTCATCACAGGCCCGTCTTGAACGAGGTGTAGATGCGCGTCATCTGGCGACGGATGTCGTTGTTGAGCGCCTCAGGCTGGGCCATCTTCTTCATCTCGGCCTCGGGCGGGAACACCGCCGGGTCGTTGGCGATTTCAGGCTTGATGAACTTGCGCGAAGCCAGGTTGGGGTTGGCGTAGAACACCTTGTTGGTCAGGCCGGCATGCACCTCGGGACGCAAGATGTAGTTGATCCACTTCAGGGCGTTTTCGGGGTGCGGCGCATCGGCCGGGATCACCATCGTGTCCATGAAGATGACGCCACCCGTTTTGGGCGTGAGCGTCAAGATGTTCTGGCCGGTCTTGCCCTCAATGGCGCGGTTCTTGGCGATGTTGATGTCGCCCGAGTAGCCAAAGGCCGCGCAAATCGAGCCATTGGCCAGGTCATTGATGTAGCCCGACGAGCTGAACAAGGTCACATAAGGCCGGATCGCCTTGAGCACCGGCGGCACCAGCTGGTAGTCGGCGATGTTCTTGCTGTAGGCGGGCTTGCCCAGGTAATGCAGCGTGGCGGGAATCACCTCGGTGGGCGAGTCCAGGAAAGAGACGCCACAGCTCTTGAGCTTGCTGATGTACTCGGGCTTGAACAGCAAGTCCCACACGTTGTCGGGCATGGGCATGCCGCCCAGCGCCGCCTTGACCTTGTCCACGTTGATGCCCACCGTGGTGTAACCCCACAGCCAGTTCACCATGTACTGGTTGCCTGGGTCGAGGCGAGCCAGCTGCGCCAAAAACGCAGGGTCCAGGTTCTTGTAGTTGGGCACCTTGGACTTGTCGATCTTTTGCAGCAAGCCGCCATCGGCCTGCATCTTGGCCCAGTAAGACGAAGGCACCACCACGTCGTAGCCGGTTTTGCCAGCCACCAGTTTGGCGTGCACGATCTCGTTGGCATCGAAGACGTCGTAGCGCACCTTGATGCCGGTTTCTTTCTCGAATCCGGCAATGGTGTCAGGGGCGATGTAGTTGGACCAGTTATAGACGTTGAGGACCTTTTCCTCCTCGGCCTGCGCCGGCGATGCGGCCACCACGGCCAGGGCCGCAGCCACGGCCAGTCGGGTCAGGGAAGGCAAAAGGCTCATCTTCAATGTCATGGCGTTCATCTCCAGCATGTGCTGTGGGCACTGTAATAGGGGTTCAGCAAGTTACAGGCCATCTCAGGCCCGCCGGGTGTCAAACATGCAACAGCAGGTGTTCGCGCTCCCAGGGCGAGATCACCTTCATGAACTCGGCGTATTCCACCTCTTTGATCTCGGTGTAGACCGTGATGAAGTCCTGGCCCAGGACCTCGGCCAGATCGGCCTCGTCGCGCAGCAGGTTCACGGCCTCACCCAGGCTGCGAGGCAACTCGTAGTCGCCCAGGTAGGCGTCGCCCCGGCACTCAGGGCGCGGCTCGATTTGTTTCATGATGCCGAGGTAGCCGCAAGCCAAGGTGGCGGCCATGGCCACATAGGGATTGGCGTCCGAGCCCACCACGCGGTTCTCAATGCGCCGCGCCGCTGGCGTGGCCACGGGCGAGCGGATGCCCACCGTGCGGTTGTCGGTGCCCCACTGGATGTTGATGGGCGCCGCATTCGATCGCACCAGGCGGCGGTAGCTGTTCACATAGGGTGCGAACAAGGCCATGGCGGCCGGCACATAGCGCTGCAAGCCACCAATGAACCAATAGAACTCTTTGGACGCCGTGCCATCGGGGTTGCTGAAGATGTTCTTGCCCGTGGCCTTGTTGACCACGCTTTGGTGGATGTGCATGGCGCTGCCCGGCTCATTGGCCATGGGCTTGGCCATGAACGTGGCGTACATCTCGTGCCGCAGCGCGGCCTCGCGGATGGTGCGCTTGAAGAAGAACACCTCGTCGGCCAGGCCCAGCGGGTGGTCGTGGAAGAAGTTGATCTCCATCTGGCCGGCACCCACTTCGTGGATGAGGGTGTCGACGTTGAGCTCCATCTTTTGACAGTAGTCGTAGATGTCTTCAAACAAAGGGTCGAACTCGTTGACGGCATCGATGCTGTAGGCCTGGCGCGAGGTCTCGGCACGACCCGAACGCCCGCGGGGTGGGCGCAAGGGCATGTTGGGGTCGACGCTGCGCTCGATCAGGTAAAACTCAAGTTCAGGCGCCACCACGGGCGACCAGCCCTGGTCGTCGTACAGCTGGCACACGCGGCGCAGCACCGAGCGCGGCGCATACGGGATCAGCTTGCCCTCGCGGTCGTAGCAGTCGTGGATGACCTGCGCGGTCGGGTCGCTGGCCCAGGGCACGATGCGCACCGTGGTGGGGTCGGGCTGCAGGTGCATGTCCCGGTCGGTGGGCGTGATCACGTCGTAATACGGACCCGAGGCCGGGAACTCGCCTGTCACCCCGATGGCCACGATGCCTTCGGGCAGGCGCATGCCACGGTCTTCGGTGAACTTTTCGCGCGGCAGGATCTTGCCGCGCGCCACGCCGGTCAGGTCGGGCACCAAGCACTCGATCTCGGTGACTGCCCGCTCGTTGAG
This sequence comes from Burkholderiales bacterium, assembly GCA_947377275.1. Classification (GTDB taxonomy): domain Bacteria; phylum Pseudomonadota; class Gammaproteobacteria; order Burkholderiales; family Burkholderiaceae_C; genus Aquabacterium. Next base: position 28,581 of record CANCFV010000005.1, read on the forward strand.
CCATTGCTCCAATTCGCTGAAGCTGCTGGGTAGCTTGTTGTGCGTCACCTGGAAGTCCTTTGTGTGGATGCTGGCTAGCGTCTGGCGTGATAGGCCCTGCAGGCCTGGCCAAACGCTTGGAAGATCTGTTGCGAGACGGGGTTCTGCGCCGCCAGCCATTCGGGGTGCCACTGCAGGCACAGGCTGAAGGCAGAGCCACGAGGAACGTGGGTGGTAGCGTGCTCGGCCACGGAAAAGGCTTCGACCACACCATCGGGCGCGCGGGCCTCGATGTGCAGGCCGGGCGCCAGTTGCTTGACGCCTTGCCCATGCAGGCTGTTGACCATGAATTCGCCCTGGCGCACCGCGCTGCCCTCCAGGCCATCGAGGATGTGGGCGAGCGCGCCGTCCGGTGTCAAACGCACAGGGTGCGACAGGCCGTACTCTTGCTCGACGGGTTTGCTGTGGTCGCCGCGGTGGTCCATCAAACCGGGCTGCGCATGCACGGCCTGGTGCAAAGAGCCGCCCAATGCGACGTTCACTTCTTGGAAGCCCCGGCAAATGCCCAGCAGCGGCATGCCTTGAGACACCGCCATGCGGATCAAGGGCAGCGTCCAGGCGTCGCGTTCGGGGTCGAGGGGCAAGGCCTCGTCCAGCACGTCTTCGTCGAAGTGGCTGGGGTGCACATTGGACGGCGAGCCGGTGAGCAGCAGGCCATCGGCGATGTCGAGCAAGGTGCCCAGTTCATGCGGCTGCGCGGCGGGCACCACAAGGGGCGTGCAGCCCGCCAGGCGGATGGCATCGACGTATTTCTGACCCGCCACATGGAAGGGGTGGCGACCCAGCACCCGCTGACAAGCAGGCACCAACACGATGGGAGATCGATTCAAAGCGGCACGCATGGCGGAGTTGGTGCAAGCAGTGTGCCAAATCGCATACAGGTGTCAAGCCTGAATCGCCTCCTGGGCCTTGGACACGTTGCCCACCGTTACACGGATTCCGGTTAAATTGCGTATCTGTTTTTGCAGTACACCTGCAGTTCACTGTGCCGTTGCGTTGGCCAGGCCTGCAAAACCATCGACATGAGCCGTATCCGTCCCCGCCTGGTGTCCAAGGAACTGATTCGTTCCGGCGTCACTCGTCCCGCCCAGAAGCTGACGGCATCTGACCTGATGGTCAGCCATGTCGGTGTGCCCGTCTTTTACGTCTACGAGCAAGGGCTGGACATTGAACGGCTGAAGCGTTCGCTCACGGAGGTTGCCGCACACCACCCCTTGATCACCGGACGCATGCAAAAAGATGCGAATGGCGATGATGTGGTCGTCGGCAACGATGAGGGCCTGCTGCTGGAGGTCTTCGATTGCGACACGCCCATGCCCCCTTACGGGCTGCAGCACCCGATGCGCCGCGACTGCCATCGCTTCATCCACACCATCCTGCCCTGGCGGGTGATCCCCAAGCAACTGCCCTTGGCTCAGATCAGCGTGACCCGATTTGCCAACGGCAGCGCCGTGCTGGCCATTCACGCGGTGCACAGCCTGTTCGACGGCAGCAGCTTCTGGAACCTGCTTCAGGATTGGGCGGCTGTGGCCAACGGTGGCGAGGTGGGGAGCCCGGTCCAGGACCGTGACTGCCTGTTCGACCTCATGCAAACGGCGGTCAACACCCCGGACACCCGCAAGGTCATGGCCGAGATGGACTTGGGCACCCAGTTCCGTCTCTACCCCAAACTGGCCTGGCTGGCTTTTGAAAACACGCTGGGTGTCTACCGGATACCGCCTGCGGCCATCGAGGCCATGAGGGCCTCCATCCCTGAAGACGAGCCCTTGGGCGCCCGTGTCAGCGTGGCCGATTTGGTCACGGCTCACGCCATCAAGCTCATGGCCTCGGCACAGAAGCACCAGGGTGACCGCATGCTCAGCCTGGTGTCCGACCTGCGCTATCGCAAGGCCCTGGGCCTTCCCCACCGCATGTTCGGCAATGCCCTGGCCCAGGAGTCCATGACCTACACCCACCAGGCGCTGCGCTCGCAAACCGAGGGCGAGCTGGCCCTGGCCTTCAAGCGCCCCGGTGCCATGCACAGCACCGAGGAGACCCTCGGCTACCTGGGGCTGCTGGAGCGCCACCGCCGGGCCGGCACCATCCGCAAGCTCATCCCCAAGGCGATCGTCCATTCGCCCGACAGCGGTTTTGTTCAGAACAACTACAACCACCTGCCCATCTATGGACTCGATCTGGGCACCGGCCGCCCCAGCTGGTTCAACCCCAAGCCCGTGCCGTTTCGCATGCTCAAGATCGTGCCAACGCCGCAAGGTGATGGCGGCGTGGACATCCACCTCACGGTCAGCAAGGCCGAGCAAGGCCCCTTCGAGACCAGGTACGGGCGCACCAGCCCCTGAATCCGAGGTTCGGCGCGAACGCGGGTGACTCAAGCTCGGTTCATTTGGCCGATCAACAACCACACGGCCGTGCACAGCAGCATCCAGCCAAACGCAGCGCGCATGCGCCGCTCGGGCAGGCGGTGGGCCCAGGCCACCCCGCTGGAGACGGTGCACATGCCGCTCAAGGCCAGGGGCACGCCCATGGCCCAGTCCACCTGGCCCGCCTGGGCGTAGGTCGTCAAAGCGATGACCGCGCTGGGCGCCACCAGGGCCAGGGCCAAGCCCTGCGCCGCCGCTTGGCGTTGGCCGAACCAGCGCGTGATCAAAGGCGTGGCCAACAAGCCGCCGCCGATGCCCAGCAAACCCATGCTGCCGCCACCCAGCACGCCCACCACGGGCAACCAGCGCATGGGCACCGAAGGGGCAGAGGGAGTGGGCGCGACCGCTGGGTCCGCACCCGGCAGAGGGCCGTGTCGCAAGGCTTGCAGGGTGCGCAAGGCCAGCAAGAGCAAGAACACGCTGAACACCACGCGCAAGACCCCAGTGGGCAAGCCCGTTGCCCAGTGCGCCACCACCCAGGTGGTGACGGTGGCCGCCACGCCCAGCCCCAGCGCACGTCGCCAAGCCACCGGGTGGTGCTGGCTGTAACGCCACCAACCCACCAAGAGGTTGGGCGCCATCATGACCAGGGCCGTGCCTTGGGCCAGGGGTTGCGCCATGCCATAGGCCAAGACCAGCAGCGGGATGGCGATCACGCCACCGCCGATGCCAAAGAGGCCGCCGAAAAAGCCCATGCCCGCGCCCAAGGCCAGGGTGGGCAGCACGTGCACCAGGGTGGTCATTGTGTTCATCGTTGGGACATGATATTGATGCCCACTCAAACATCAATGGTCTGCATGGCCATTGATTCATGCGCTATACGCATCAATCTGGTTTGCAAGACTGCCCCGATGGACGACACCCCCGACCTCGCCTTTTTCGCCGTGCTGGCGCGCAAGCCCAGCCTGGCCGCAGCCGCACCCGAGCTGGGCCTGAGTCCACCTGCCGTGAGCCGTCGGCTGGCGGGCCTGGAAAAACGCCTGGGCGTGCGCCTGCTCAACCGCACCACGCGGCGCATGAGCCTGACGCCCGAGGGCGAGCGTTACCTGGAAGAAGGCGGACGCATCCTGCGCGACATCGAAGCGCTGGAGCGCTCACTGAGCGAAAGCCGCCAGCGGCCCCGCGGCCTGCTGCGCATCAATGCCACGTTTGGCTTTGGGCGTCGGCACCTGGCACCGGCCGTGTCCGACTTTGTGGCCCTGTACCCCGAGATCGAGGTGATGCTGGAGCTGACCGACAAGCCACTGGACCTGACGGCCCACGCCATGGACATCGGCATCCGCTTCGGGTTGCCGCCAGACGCACGCGTGCTGGCGCGGCCACTGGCCACGAACCGCCGCGTGCTGTGTGCGGCGCCCAGCTATGTTCAGGCGCACGGCAACCCAGCGGCGCCGCGCGATTTGGCGTCGCACCGGTGCATCGTCATCCGCGAAAACAACGCGGCCTACAACAACTGGCACTTGTCCGACGGGCGCGAACAGCTGACGGTCAAGGTGCGGGGGCCTTTGAGCAGCAACCACGGCGAGGTGGCCGTGGACTGGGCGGTGGCGGGGCGCGGCATCGTGCTGCGCTCGCTGTGGGATGTGGCGGGGCTGTTGCGCACAGGGCAGCTGGTGCCCGTGTTGCCCGCGTGGACGGACCCATCGGCCGACATCCACGCGATTTACCCGCAGCGGCACCACTTGTCGGCCAAGGTCCGGGTGTTCCTGGACTTCATGGCCGAGCGTTTTGCGGCCTACCGCAATGACTCGCCCCAGACTGGTGCGAGTTGGTGAAAATCAGTGCGTGCGACGCTGAGGCGCTTGGTAACCACCGCGCTCGATGTGGCGGAAGGTGATGCGACCCTTGCTCAGATCGTAAGGAGACAGCTCCAGAGAGACCTTGTCACCCGCCAAGATGCGGATGTGGTGCTTCTTCATCTTGCCCGAGGTGTAGGCGATCAGTTGGTGGCCGTTTTCCAGGGTGACGCGGAAACGCGAGTCCGGCAGGACTTCGTTCACAACGCCATTCATTTCGATCAGTTCTTCCTTGGCCATGTACAGGGGCTCCAGTTGGGGATCTCGGACCCCCAGGGCGTCAGACACTGTTTTTGCAATGGCCTGTTCGGAAGAGGTCGATGGTGATATAAGTCGAGACTGGCGAATGTAGCACGCTTGGCCCTGTGTCGTCAAAGTGCGGCCTTGGTACTCCTTGTAGGTGCATGCCTTGGCCCAGGCCTGCAAGCACGCCCTGGGAGACTTGAAAAGGGTCTGGCCGAGCCGGGCGCTACAGTGCGCAGATGCAAGAACGGATTCAATCGGCTGTCGACAACGACGCCAAGACCATGGGCCTGATCGGCCTGGCGCACGGCACCTCCCACTTCCACCACATGCTGCTGCCGCCGCTGTTTCCGGTGTTCATCCGGGACTTTGGCCTGAGCTATTCGCAGCTGGGCTTGCTGGTGTCGGTGTTTTTCGTGATCTCGGGCGTGGGCCAGGCCCTGGCGGGTTTTGTGGTCGACCGGATCGGCGCCCGGCCCGTGCTGTTCGCCGCGCTGGGCTGCTTCGTCGTCGCCTGCCTGGCCGCCGCCAGCGCCACGGGCTACAGCGGCTTGATGCTGGCCGCGGCCTTGGCGGGCCTGGGCAATGCGCCCTTCCATCCGGCCGACTTCACGATCTTGAACAAACGCATCTCTGCGCCGCGCTTGGGCCATGCCTTTGCGGTGCACGGCATCAGCGGCAACCTGGGCTGGGCGCTGGCCCCGGTCTTCATGATCGGCGTGCACACGGCCACAGGCAACTGGCGCGTCGCTTATGGGTGTGCGGCACTGTTGGGCCTGACGGTGATTTCGCTGCTGGCCTGGCAACGCGACCTGCTGGACGACGGGCACGACAGCCGCGGCGCCACAGGTTCGGCCGCGTCGGCAGCAAACAACGGCGTCGCGTCAACCCAATTCACCGAGCACCCACTGGCCTTTTTGAAGCTGCCCACCGTGTGGCTGTGCTTCTCGTTCTTCTTGTGGACGACCGCCGCGCTGAGCGCCATCCAAAGCTTTGCCAGCCCGGCCTTGCAGCAGCTGTACGGCCTGCCGGTGTCTTTGACCGCCTTTGTGGTGACGGGCTACATGCTGTGCGGTGCAGCGGGCATGGTCGCCGGGGGCTTTCTGGTGGCGCGCGTGGCCCAGTTGGAGCGGGTGATCGCCGCGGCCATGGCCTTGGCGGCCACGCTGTTGTGTGTGACCGGCATGGGCTGGCTACCGCCACTGGCCGCTGCCGCCTGCGTGGCCCTGGCGGGCGTGGGCACCGGCCTGGCGGGCCCTTCGCGCGACATGCTGATCAAACGCGCTGCACCTCCAGGGGCCACGGGCCGCGTCTATGGCCTGGTGTATTCAGGACTGGATGTGGGCTTTGCGCTGGCGGCACCGGTGTTTGGTGCTTTGTTGGACGCAGGGCACGCTGCAGGCGTCTTCCATGGGGCCGCCGCGGCCACGGTGATTGGCGTGGCCTGTGCCGCCGTGGTGGGGGTGCGCACGCGGCGCTGAGCTCAGTGCCATTCAGTGGGGTTTGCGTGGGCCCTTGAAGGCTTCGGGCGTGTAGACGTTGCCTTCTTGGATGCCACGCGTGCGGCGGGCCCGCTCGATGGCGTCTTGCGTGGCTTGGGCCGCCACCTTGCGAGACGAACGCCAGTGCCACAGCATCCGCGCACGCCGCTGGGTGTTGGCCCACGCGGAGCGAAGCCACCGGTCCAGCCGGGCGCGGCGCTGGGCGCCAATCACCAAGCGCAACAACATGAACAAACAGGCCACGGCAATGGCCACGGCGATCCAGGCTTTGAGTTCCATGGTGGTCATCGTAGCGCGGCTCAGGTGGCGGCGGTGGACATCATTTGCGCAACAAGACACTGACGGACGGGGTCACCTCGGTCTCGTCCACATAGGCCACCGCACCCGGGGTCGCGGCCACGACCGACAGCACCTCAGAGGCCGGCCCGAGCTCGCGCGGCGGCACCCCCTTGCCCACGTAGCGACGCACCGTCCAATAAGCCACGTAGCCGTCCTCGTTTTGCTGCAGGTAGTCGCTCAGGAAGCGCTGGCGCAGCACCTGCCCTGGCGGTGCATTGATCGGCACGATGGGCACACCGCCCACCTCGACCACCTTGCCGGTGAAGATGCGCTGCACGGTGAGCACATCGAGCTTGCGCAGCCCAGGGTGCCCCACCACGACCACGCCGGCTTGGGCCTGGGCGGCACACAGGCAGGTCAGGCACAAGGCCGTTTTGACGATCAGGCGAAGGCCTTTCATGGCGAGCCCCCGTCAGAACGCGAAGTTGTAGGACAGCGAGTACACGTCGATGTCCCCGTGGTTGAAGGTGGCCTGCCCACGCTGGACTTCGACCATCGCCGATCGCTTGCCCACGCGCGTTCGCATCCACTCGCCTTTGAGCTTGCTTTGCGGGCTCAGCGCGTACGAGACGCCCACCGCCAGCGAGGTCTCATCGTGGTTGTAAATCGAATCGGCCGCCGCGCGCTGCGACAGATTGATCTGGTCGGCCTCGGGGACCACGCCGGGCACGTTGACGGCATCGAGCGACTCGGCCACGCGCATGGGGGCGCCCAGGCTGCGCAAGTGCGCGACGGTGACGTAGGGGGTGAAGCTCGCCATCTGGTGCAGCACGGTGATGTAGCCACCCGCGGTGTTGGCGCCCACGTCGGTTTTGTGCTGGACGTTGCGCGCCAACTCGGTGACCACACGCCACTGCGGGGCCACCGCGATGTCTGCCCCCACGGTGATGACGTCGTTCACGATGCGGTCGGTTTTGCCCACGCGCGGGTCGTTGGGGCTCACGGCGTAGTAGGCGCCATCGACAAACGGGAAGCTGCTGGGGAAAGGCTGCCCATTGAGCGCGCGGCTGACCGCGTGGTAGACGCTGGCCCGCAGGGTGCTGCCCGCGTCGAGCTTGAGACTCAGGGCCATGCCGGTGGCCTGGGTCTTGACGTGCTTGAACTGCGCCCCCAAATCACGCGAGTAGGTGCGCACATCGAGCTCGCCGCTGCCCACGTAGGCATCGAGGTTCCACTCGCCCAGCTCGCTGAACCAGGCGCGCGAGACGGACAAGCCCGTCAGGTCGGTGCGGGAGGCGATCGCGTAGACCTCAGCCGGCAAACGCAGAGGCTCGTAGGTCACGCCCACGTCGCGGTTCTCGGTGTGCAAGAACAAGGGCAGGCGCTGTTTGCCCAGGCGCAGCAACCAGTCGTTGCCTGGTCGCCAGGACACGAAAGCCCAAGTGGCTTGCATGGCCAACTTGTCGTCATCGGACATGGACGGCGCCACCGTGGCTTGCACCGTGGCAGACCACTCCGGGTTGAGGCGTGCGTCGAGTTGGCCGCCCACGATCGAATCGCGCTTGAGGGTGCCGCGGCGGTCGATGAAGCGCTGGAACGTGGCCTCTTGGTTGGACTGCGCCCAACCCACCGTGCCAAAGCCCGAGAAGGACACCTCTTGGGCCTGTGCGCCGTTCGTGGCGCAAACCAGGGCGAGCGCGGCGCTGACACTCAGCGCCGCACGGCCGAGGTGCTGGCAAGACAAAGCGGAGACCAGGTGCTGCTTCATGGCGTTCGGGATGGGGTGCGTGGCAGGATGCGAAGGGTGTGCCGCGAGGTGTGCGGCGCGGTGTCGTTCAGTCGTCTCGCCAGGTGTGAGCGATCTGCACAAAGCGATCGAGCGTGGCGTTCATGGCCTCGACCACCTCAGGGTCAAAGTGCGCGCCGGTGCCCTCGCGGATCAGGTTCACGGCCGCCTCATGGCTCATGGGCTTTTTGTAGGGCCGTGTGCTGATGAGGGCGTCGTACACGTCGGCCACGGCCATCAAGCGCGCGGGCAAGGGGATCTGCTCGCCCACCAGGCCATCGGGGTAGCCGCTGCCGTCCCACTTCTCGTGGTGGTAGCGCGCAATGTCCATCGCGTTGTGCAAGAAATCGGCGTCTTCGTTGGGCAGGCGCAGGGTGGCGCGCTTGAGCATCTCCCAGCCCTTCATGGCGTGGGTGCGCATGACGACCAACTCGTCGGGGTCGAGGCGGCCGGGCTTGAGCAGGATGTGGTCGGGGATGGCCACCTTGCCAATGTCGTGCAAGGGCGCTGAGCGGGCGATGCGGTCGATGGCGTCGGGGTTGAGCACATCGGTGTGGCGGCCCTGTGCCAGCAACTGCGTGGCCAGCGTGCGCACGTACTCCTGGGTGCGCTTGACGTGGTTGCCCGTTTCTTCGTCGCGGAACTCGGCGAACGAAATCATCACGTGCATGGTGGCCTCGCGCAAGCGATCGACTTGCATCACACGCTGCTGCAATTGGTGATCAAGCCACTGGTTGCGATCGGCCAGTTCGTCTTGATAGGCCTTGATCTGCAGGTGGGTGCGCACGCGCGCCAGCACGATGGGCGGGTTGATGGGCTTTTGGATGAAGTCAGCGCCGCCGGCCTCAAAGCCCCGGGCCTCGTCTTCAGGCTGGCTCATGGCGGTCAGGAAGAGCACCGGGATGTGACGGGTGGCCGCATCGGCCTTGAGCTGGCGGCAGACCTCGTAGCCGTCCATCTCGGGCATCATGATGTCAAGCAAGATCAGGTCAGGCGGCGCGCGTTGCACCAGGGCCAAGGCCTTGGCCCCCGAGGACGCGAGCTTGACGCGGTGGTGTCGGTTGAGCAAACCGGCCAGCAGGCTGAGGTTAGCGGGGGCGTCGTCCACCACGAGCACGGTGGGCAGGGCGGTGTCTGACTCGCTCATGAAGGCTGCCTTTCAGGGTCGGTGTCTTGCGGCAAGTCGAGCTCAGCCAGCAGGCCGAAGGCCGAGTCAAAGTCGCAGCGCTCCAGCGCAGTGTGCAAACGCGATGCGGTCATGGGAGGCAGCCACGAGGCGAAGGCCACACGGTTTTCTCGCCACAGCGCCAGGGCCTCGCTGTCGCATTCGGCGGCCAGGTGCCTCAGGCGCAGCGCCATCTGCACATCAAAGGGCGTGGCCGCCTGTCGATGGCCCGGCTGGGCCGACGAGGCCGGGTCTGCGGTGGCCTGCAGATGCGCCCGCAAAGCCACGTTCAAACGGCCGAGCGTCAGCATCACCGCATCGGCTTCGCGTTGGCTGGCAGACAGGTTGTATGACAAAACGGCGTTCTCCCAAACGGCAGCCTGCTGGTTCAGGACCGCATGGCCAATGGTGCCGGCCAGGCCCTTGAGGGTGTGAGACTCGCGCGCCAGCAGGGCCCAGTCGGCCTGGGCTTCGGTCTCGGCATCGGCCAGGGCCTGGGGCAGGCTGTCGCACAGCGCCTCAGTGTGTCGAACAAAGGCCTCCAGCGTCAGGCGGTAAAGCCCTTGGTCACCCTCCATGCGGGACAAGGCCAGCGCGGTGTCCAGCCCGGGGATGTCTGACAAGGCGGGGCCTGCGACGCGCATGGCGGGCCGACCGGTGTGGCCAGGGAACTCTTGCAACGGCATGAGCAGCGTGGGCGGCATGTCGATTCGGTGCGGCACGTAAGGCGCCAAGGCGGCATAGAGCGCGGTGGGCTCGATGGGCTTGCTCACATGGCCGCGCATCCCGAGGGCCAGGCAACGCTGGCGCTCTTCGACCATGGCGTGGGCCGTCATGGCCAGGATGGGCACGTCGCGCAGAGCCGGGTCGCTGCGGATGATGCGGGTGGCCTCATAGCCATCCATCACGGGCATCTGCAGGTCCATCAACACCACGTCACAGCCATGGGGGCCGAGTTGACGCAAGCGCTCCAAGGCCTCGCTGCCATTGGCCGCGACGTCCACGCGCGCACCGCGCCGACACAACAGCTCAGTGGCCAATTGCTGGTTGAGCGCGTTGTCTTCAACCAGCAGCACGCGCAAGCCATCCAGGCGCTGGGTGTCCACCACGTGCACAGCGCCACGGGCTGGCAAGGACTCACCACTTTGCAGGCGAATGAGCACCCCGCGCACCGCCTCGGGCAAGATCGGCTTGGGCAAAAACGCCTCGGCGCCCAAGCGCATGACCTGCTCACCCAGCGAGTCCCAGCCATAGGCCGACACCACGACCACATGGGTCATGGGGTGGCGTTGACGCAGTTGCCGCAGCGCCTGTGCGCCATCCATGCGTGGCAACACCCAGTCCAGCAAGACCAGGTCAAACGGCGCGCCATCGGCTTGTGCGGCCTCCGCCATCGCCAAGGCCGACTCGCCATCGCGGGCGCTTTGCACCGGGCTCACCGAAGCCCCCACCCCCATGGCCATGAGCAAGGTGCACAGGGCTTGGCGTGCTTCGGCGTGGTCGTCCACCACCAGCACCCGCATGCGCGAGACATCGACCGCGCCCAAGGGCATGGGGCTGTGCTCGGCTCGCCGCAAAGGCAGGCGCAGGCTGAACAGCGAGCCCTGCCCGCTCTGGCTGCTGACCACGATGTCGCCGCCCATCATGCGGGCCAAGCGCTGACTGATGCTCAGGCCCAGACCAGTGCCACCGTAGCGCCGCGTGGTGGAGCCATCGGCCTGCGTGAACTCCTGGAACAGGCGATCGACTTGCTCAAGCGTCATGCCGATGCCGGTGTCGCTCACGTCAAAGTGCAGCTGCAAGACGTCGGACTGACGCGAGGCCAGCGACACGGCCAGCTTCACGTGCCCGTGGTGCGTGAACTTCACGGCATTGGAGACCAAGTTGGTGAGGATCTGCACCACGCGCAAGGCATCGCCATGGACCATGCTGGCCTCGCCCAACAGCACCGGGTCATTGAAGGTGCACAGCAGTTCAACGTCTTTGTCTTGCGCGGTCTGGCGCAAGAGCATGAGCGTGTTGCCCACCACGTCTTCCAATAAGAAGGGAGCCGATTCGAGTTCGAGCTTGCCCGCTTCGATCTTGGAAAAATCCAGGATGTCATTGATCACGCCCAGCAAGATGCCCGAGGCCGATTGCACCTTGGTGAGGTAGTCGCGCTGCTGCGCGTCCAGCGGGGTTTGCAAGGCCAAATGGGTCATGCCCAGGATGGAGTTCATCGGCGTGCGGATTTCGTGGCTCATGTTGGCCAGGAACATGGACTTGGCTTCGGTGGCGGCCTCGGCCTCGTCACGCGCATCCCTGAGCTGAGCCTGCACGCGCTCGCGCTGCTCCAGCTCGGCCTGCACCGCGTGCGCCATGGTGTTGAGCGCCACGCCCAGGGTGTCCAGCTCATGCAACCACTGGCGCCGCCCCCCCGCGCGCGCCGCGTAGTCGCCATCGGCCAGCTGCTGCGCCACCCGGCTGAGGCGCTCCACCGGGCTGAGCAGGCGCTTGCGAACCACATCCAGCGCCAGGAACAAGGCCGGCAACAGGCACAGGTTGATGAACAGGGTCAAGCCGATGTAGCGGTCGAGTTGGGTGGACGCGGCTTCCCGCTCGCGCTCGGTGCGCTGGTCAGCCGCATGGCTGAGGGCGGCCACCGCCTGCGCCAACACCGCAGCCTGGCGCTCATAGGCCGGGGCATGCACCAGCTCACGCGCGTAATTCAGGTCAGGCTCGCCTTCCGAGACATAGGCCTTCAGCTTGCGGTCGTACAGCCCTTGGGTGGCGGCAAAAGCCACTTGTTCGCTCTTTTTGAGCACCTCGCCGGCCTTGAGCACCTCGCTCACCGCCGCCAGTTCGGTGGCACTGAAGTCCAGGGCTTTCATGCGCGCCACCAAGGGCTGGCCCTGCAAGCCAGGCGGGATTTCGTGCCGGCGAAGCCCTGCGATCACCTCGTCCCAATAGGCCGACTCGTCCACCGCCACCGGGGCCGGCTTGCTGCCCTCACGGATGGCCAACACGTCGTAGTAGTACAGCAGGTAGCGTGGCTCGCCCGTGGCCGTGTACGAGCCAACGAGGCGCCGCAGCAAGGCCGTCTCGCGCTGCAACTGGGCCACGAGGTGCAAGGTGTCATCGCGTCGCTCGACCGCCTGCGTGACCGAGACATAAGCGCCACGGATCAACACCAGAAAGACAAAGTTGGCCAAGACCCCAACGACCAGCGCCGAGATGAACCACCGCGACACGATCCTCAGCTTCAAGGCCATGACGCGGCCTCCTCGCTGGCCGAGGTCGATGCGAACGCGACGGAGGCCACGATGCGGTCGCGCCCAGCCAGCTTGGCTTGGTAGAGGTTGCGGTCGGCCACTTTCAAGGCCCATTCGGTGTCGCCGTCGACCACCTGTGCCACGCCCACGCTCTGCGTGACCCTGAGGGGGCGGCCATCGACGATCACATGCTGTTCGCGCAAAGCCACGGCGATTTTCTCGGCCACGTGGATGGCGCCATGCACATCGGTCTCGGGCAAGAGCAGCACAAACTCTTCGCCGCCGTAACGGGCGGCGGTGTCGACCGCTTCGCGGGTCGAGGCACGCAAGATGCGTCCGATGTGGGCCAGCACCGCGTCGCCAGCAGGGTGGCCCCAACGGTCGTTGACTTGCTTGAAGTGGTCTACGTCACACAGCACCACCGACAAAGGGCGACCACTGCGGGCGTGCCGATGCGACTCGCGCTGCAAACAGGTCATGAACTCGCGCCGGTTGGCCAGGCCGGTGAGCGCATCGGTGCGCACCAGCGTTTCGAGCTCACGGCTGCGGCGGTGCACGGTGCCGGCCAGGTAAAACAACATGCCTGAAAAAGGCAAGGCCGCCGCGTTGAACACCAGGCGCACCCACAAGGCCCACCAAGGCGCCAACTCACCGCCCATGGCAATGGGATGGCTGAGCATGGGCGAAGCGGGGAGCAGCCCCATGCTCGTCAGCACCTCAGCGCCCACCACGATCACCAGGGCGCCGCCAAACGCCCAACACAGGCGCCTCAAGGTGAACAGCGCACGGGCCCCCACCAGGGCGACCAGCAGCATCATGCCCATCGGCGAGTCTTTCAAGCCATGTGCCACCGACAGCCAGGCCATGCCCCACAGCGCCGGCACCACGGTGGCTTGCACCAGCCAAGGCATGCGCTCCTCGCAACGCCGGTGGCGCCAGCCCAAGCACCCCATGGCCGCAAGCCATGCCAGCAGCGCGGCCTGCAGCCACAGCGCGGGCACCATCCACTCGCTGCGGTAATGTTGGCTGGCCCATGGGTGGGCGGCTGCATACAGCTGCATCAAGCACAACAAGGCCAAGGGGGGCCACAGGGCCACCACCAAGACCAAGCAACTGCTGCCATGCCTGCGGTGCACGATGGCCGCATCGATCTGGGTCAATGCGCCCCGGTAGAGGGCCGACAAACGCCTCATGCGCCCTCCGCCGCCACATCGGGCACACACACGCGGTCACGGCCAGTGGCCTTGGCGCGGTAGAGCTGTTCATCGGCCAGACGCATCAGGGTCGGCAAGTCCTGACCCCGACGGCCTTCGACCACGCCCATGCTCAGGCTCAAGCAGAAAGCACCGTGGGCGCCGACAAAGGCATGTTGTCGACACTGTGCGCCCAAGCGCTCGCCAATGCGCTGCGCCTGCTCAAGCCGGGTGTCGGGCAAGATCAAGGCGAACTCCTCGCCACCGATGCGGCACGCCGTGTCGGTGGGGCTGCGCACCTGCGTCATCATCCAGTTGGCCAAGGTCCGCAACACCTCGTCGCCAACGCCGTGGCCATGGGTGTCGTTGACCTGCTTGAAGTGGTCGGCGTCAATGAAGATCAGGCTGAGCGGCTCGCCACTGCGATCGCGCCGCGCCAGTTCGGCCTGCAGCGCCTCCATGAATCGGCGGCGGTTGGCCAGGCCCGTGAGGCCATCGGTGTAAGACAGGTGCGAGAGCCTTTGATGCAGATCGTCCAGGCGGTCAAACAGCACCAGCAGCAAGACCAGCGGCACGGCATAACCGGCCGTCACCACGCCCTGGCGCCACCACGCAAACCACCACACGGGCTTGCCCGCATCCAGCACCTCAGGGCGCAAGGCCGGCGCGTAAGGCACCCAACCGGCGAGCACGCCCAGGTCATATGCGCTGAGCACGGCCACGCAGGTGGCGTAGGTCCAGACCATGGGTTTGCGCTCAAACAGCAGCAAGCCGACCACCAGCACCGCCATCAAAACCAGGTTGGTGCTGGAGGTGAAGGTGCCGGCCAGGACGGTGATCCAGGTGTAGGTCAAGCCTATGCTCTGGCACACCAGCAAGGTCTCCGTGGGCACCGGGTCACGCTGGTGTCGAACGGGCCACAAGCGCCACGCCACCACCCAGGTGACCACGCTGGCCACCAGCACTAGGGCCTGCAAACCCCACATGAACGGCGTGCGCAAGGCCGAGCTGACGGCTGGTGTGGCCAAGGCCCAGCCGTGCGCCACCAGGATGGCCACGAAAAACGGGGCCGCAAAAAACACCGCCAGCAACACACGCCAAGCGGGGGTTGAACTCAGGGCAAAGCGCTCAAGCAAGCTGTTCATGTCAAAGGCGGCAACGCAAACCCCACCATGGGGTCATCGCGCGGCGGCCAGCCAGGGGACACCCGCGCCCTTCCATATCGACGCGCCTCAACCGTAACTGAAGTGCTACCAGCGCAAAGGCCCCCACACTCAGGGCTTACCCGCAGCCACTGGCCTGCCTAGGCTATGCTATGCGGCATGAAACTCATCGTGCGTTGGCTTTTGCTCGCGGCCGGACTGGTGGCCTTGACCCAGTGGAAACTCGGCGTGAGCGTGGCCGGGTTCGGCTCGGCGCTGTGGGCTGCTTTCGTGATCGGCCTGCTCAATGCCTTCGTGCGGCCGCTGCTGATCCTGCTGACGTTGCCGGTGACGGTGCTGACGCTGGGCTTGTTCCTATTCGTCATCAACGCGTTCACCTTCCAGATGGCGTCTGGTCTGCTGGACGGCTTTCAGGTCAGCAACTTTGGCGATGCCCTGCTGTGCTCGGTGCTTTACAGCTTGTGGGGCGTGGTCATCGACCGGGCGCTTGAGCCGCTGATGGGCTCGCGTCAGCCCCCGCTGATCTGAATCACAAACCGACGTCGTCGTCGATGGGTGCATCGTTGCTGGCGGCCTGCTCGACCGCACGGCGGGTCAAGGGCGGTGCAAAGGTCTCGATGAACGCATAGACGTAAGCGCGCAAGAAGGCGCCGCGGCGGAAGGCCAGTCGTGTCATGTTGACCGCGAACAGGTGGCCGGCGTCGATGGCCCGCAGGTTGCGATCGCGTTCTTCGTCAAAGGCGATTGACGCCACGATGCCCACGCCCAAGCCCAACTCGGCATAGGTCTTGATCACGTCGGCGTCCATGGCGGTCAGCACGATGCTGGGCTGCACGCCCTCGCGGGCAAAGGCCTCGTCGATGTGGGCCCGGCCGGTGTAGCCCGCGTCGTAGGTGACCAGCGGGTAGCGGGCCAGGCGCTGCAGGGTCAGGGGCTGGCCGTCCAGCAAGGGGTGGTTGGGCGGCACGACCACGCTGTGCGTCCAGCGGTAGCAAGGCAGGGTGACCAGTTGGTCGTACTGCGCCAGGGCCTCGGTGGCGATGCCGATGTCTGCCTCACCGGTCAGCAGCATTTCGGCCACCTGCTTGGGCGAGCCCTGGTGAAGGTTCAGCGTCACCTGGGGGTAGAGCTGACGGAAGTCGCGCACCGCCGAAGGCAAGGCATAGCGGGCTTGCGAGTGGGTGGCCGCGATGGACAGCAAGCCCACGTCGTGCTGCGAAAAATCGCGGGCTGCGTGGCGCAGGTTGTCGGCATCGGCCAGCAGGCGCTCGATGATGGGCAGCACCTGTCCACCCGGCTCGGTCAGCCCCGTCAAGCGCTTGCCCACGCGCACAAACAGCTCGATGCCCAGCTCGTCTTCCAACTCGCGGATCTGGCGGCTCACGCCGGGCTGCGAGGTGTGCAGCGACTGTGCCACCTCGGTGAGGTTGAAGCCACGGCGCACGGCCTCGCGGACAGATCTGAGTTGTTGGAAATTCATGGCGCTCTCACTTCATGCGGAGAACGCATTTTGAAGATGAGTGCTTATGCGGTAAACGACTGTTTTCTTCTGAGCATCTGCGGTAACCGCATAAGCTTGCACGTTGCCCTCACAGGGGCACGCTGCGGGCCAGCACACCGGCCAAGGCGTTTTGCACGGTGGCGGCGCGCACGGCGGCACGGTCACCTGGCCACACGCGGCGCTCGGCGTGGGCCACACCGCTGCGCATGGCCCAGGCCAGCCACACCGTGCCCACGGGCTTGTCGGGTGAGCCGCCGGTGGGGCCCGCCACACCGGTCACGGCCACGGCCACATCGGCCCGCGAGTGCTTGAGTGCGCCCTGCGCCATGGCCAAAGCCACCGCCTGGCTGACGGCACCGTGTTGCGCGATCAAGGCTGCATCCACCCCCAGCATCTCGGTTTTGGCCTCGTTGCTGTAGGTGACGAAACCGCGCTCGAACCAGGCACTTGACCCGGACAGCTCGGTGCACTGGGCCGCGATCAAGCCCCCCGTGCAGGATTCGGCCGTGGCCAGGCGCCAGGCCCGGTCGGTCAAACGCCGGGCCAGGTCAGACACCAGGGAGGGGTTGGGTGGCGGTGCGGCATCAAAAGGGCTCATGGGCACATCGTGTGAGGGCGACACGCCCATGTCAACCCAAAATGGAAGCGCCCACGCCCCCTTGGCGCAAGGCCACGGCCAGCGCCAGCACCAGCAAGGCGCACAAGGCGGCCACCAGGTCATCGAACATGATGCCCAGGCCCTGCGCCCAGCCAATCGACTGCCCGGGCTTGAGCTTGAACAGGCGATCGGCCCAGCCCACGGGGCCCGGTTTGACCGCGTCAAAAAAGCGGAAGGCGACGAAGGCCAGCAACTGGCCGCGCCAGTCCACGGGCGAGATCAGCCACAGCATCAGCCAGAACGCCCAGATCTCATCCCACACGACCGAACCTGGGTCGGCCACGCCCAGGGCGCGTGCCGTGCGTGTGCAGGCCCAGCACCCGATCACCCAGCCCAGCAGCAAGATCACGCCCCAGGCGATGTCGGCCTGCGGGCCCTGCCCCAGCACCTGCTGCAGAGCCAAAAAGCTCACCCAGCCCCACAGGGTGCCAACGGTGCCAGGGGCGATGGGGCTCAGCCCACTGCCCGCGCCCAGGGCCATGAAGTGGGCAGGGTGGCTGAGCAAGATGCGCGCGGTGGGTCGGCGAGGTGCGTTCATGCGGCGCCTTTGAAGTGGTCAAACGAGGTCCATCGGTTGGGCACCGCGGTGCGCGCAGCCAAGTCACCGCCGTTCGGGCCATCGTTTGCACCGTCGAGCGCGCCATGCCACAGGCGTAAACCGGGCTCGGCTTCGATCTGCCCGATGCGGCTCAGCACCAGACCCAGGCTGGCGCCCAGGGCCTGCACATGCGCGCGCTGCACAGGCGGTGTCGTGAACACCAACTCGTAGTCGTCGCCACCGGCCAGGATGCAATCGTGGCGCAGCGCCTGAGGCAGGCCCGCCAGGTGCGGGCTCACCGGCAAGGCGTCCAGCACCAGGCTGGCGCCCACGCGGCTGCGGCGCAGGATGTGGCCCAAATCGCCCAGCAGGCCGTCAGACACGTCAATCGCCGCGGTGGCCACGCCCCGAAGGCCTTGGCCCAGCGCCACGCGCGGGGTGGGGCACTCCATGGCCAGGCGCACCGCTTCGAAGGCCTCGCCCAGCAAACCCGGTTGCAAGCTGCCGCGGAAGGCCTCCAGCGCCAGCCGCGCCTCGCCGGGCAGGCCGCTCACCCAGAGGTCGTCGCCCACCTGGGCGCCACTGCGCAGCAAGGCCTGGCCGGCGGGCACCTCGCCCATCACCGTGATGCCGATGGCCAGGGGGCCCGAGGTGGTGTCGCCACCGATCAGCTCGCAACCGTGTTCATCGGCGATGTCCAGCAGGCCTTGGGCGAAACCCGCCAACCAGGCCTCGTCCACCCGGGGCAGCGTCAGGGCCAGGGTGAACGCCACCGGCGTGGCGCCACACGCGGCCAGGTCCGACAAATTGACGGCCAAGGCCTTGTGCCCCAAGCGACGGGGCGAGACGGTCGACAAAAAGTGCCGCCCCTCGACCAAGGTGTCGGTAGACACGGCCATGTGCATGCCCGGCCGCGGGGCCAGCACGGCGCAGTCGTCGCCATTGCCGACCACGGCGTGGCGTGGCCCTTGGCTGGCGGCTCGCCAGAAGTAGCGCTCAATGAGGTCAAATTCGCCCAAGCTCATGGGCGGCATTGTCGCCCCTGCAGAGCGCGTCACTTCAAACGCCACACCTGCAGAGAACCAGGCACCTCAACGGCGCCATCCTTGCGCAAGCACATGGCCTCGGACACCAGCACGTCAAATCCATTGGCATGTGCCAACGAAGCTAAGTAGCCCTCGCTGTGCCCGTAGCGGCAAGTGCTTTGCAGCACGAAACCCAGGCCCTCTTCACCGGCAGGCGCTTGCCACGACTCAACCGAAAAGGCGAACACACCACCGGGCTTGAGCACAAGCCGAATGGCCTCCACTTCGCGGTCAATGCGCCCCACGTAAATGAAAACGTCAGCGGACGTCACCACGTCGATGCTGCCTGCAGGTTCACCCTCCAAAAGCGTGAGCAAATCGGACTGGACCACGCGCTCATAAACGCCCTTGGCTTTGGCCAGGGCCAGCATGCGCGCTGACAGGTCGACGCCGATCAAACGCACACCATCGCTTTGCAGTGCCTGTCCCACCAGCCCAGTGCCACAACCCAAGTCCAAGATCGACCAAGGCCGCGCGCCGGCAGGTGGATGTTGACGCAACAGCCTGGCCATCTCTTGCGGCACGGCATACCCCAAATGCCCCTGCAGATGCTGATCGAAATGCCCTGCGTAGTGGTCAAAAACACCGCTGACGTAAGGCGCTGGCGCCCGGTCCGAGGTGTGGCCCGACAAAGCATTCACATGGTGCAGTGCATTGAGGTCATCGGGCGTCAACTCCAGCACCCTGCGATAGCAGCGGAGGGCTTGCGGCAACTCGCCTTGGTCATGCAGGGCACTGCCCAAGTTGGACCACGCCACGACAAACTCAGGGTGCAAGGCCACGGCCTGCTGGAAGCAGCCCACCGCGTTGGCCATGCGCCCGGATTCTTTGTGTGCCACACCCAGGTTGTTGTATGCCTCGTGATCCCGCGGTGCCAGCGCCACCGCCTTTTGCATGGGTGCCACGGCGTCGGCGACGCGGCCCGTTTGCTTGAGGACCGCACCCAGCACCTTCCACCCCAGAACGTGCTTGGGAAACCGTTGGGTCATGTCTCGCGCCACGGCCTCTGCATCGGCGAACTGCCCTTGCGAATACAGGTGGATCAGCATGGCGCGCTCTTGCGCCTCGGGTTCCTTGGCTGAAGGTGTCGCTGTTGCACGATCGACGGAAGATTTCGCGTTCATGGCCCGCTGTTCGAGGTGTGGTGTGGATGGCGCTGATCATAGAGTCAGGGGAGACGCCACGACGCCGCTGACCAGCCCAGTCAGGTGGCGTAGATACCCTGATGCATAAATCGGTTAGCCTCCCCCGCTGCCCCTCCACGCCCACCCACATGAGACACCTCTGGCTTTTGGCGCTGGCCCTGCTCACCCTGGGCGGCCACGCCCCCGCGCAAGCAGACCCGCCCCCCAGCGGCTACAGCGACATCACCCGCGTGGCTCAAGCGCCCGCGCGCAAAGCC
The DNA here is from genome assembly GCA_947377275.1 of Burkholderiales bacterium. Lineage (GTDB taxonomy): Bacteria > Pseudomonadota > Gammaproteobacteria > Burkholderiales > Burkholderiaceae_C > Aquabacterium. The sequence goes on from CANCFV010000005.1 coordinate 48,602, forward strand.
ATCCTCGACGCGTGCCGTGCCAAGGGCGCCCAGGTCTTCGGTGAGCAAGTCAAATTCAAGGTGCGCTACGTGGGCACGGAAGGCAACTGGGCCATCGCCCTGCTGGAGCCCCGTCAAGCCAACGGCGAGGCCTTCGCCTGGGGTGCGGCCATGGCCGCTGGCGGGGGCAAGTCGCGCTCGCAACCGGCCTGGCTGAACGCCCTGCTGGTGAGCCAGGGAGGCACCTGGGTCGCCAAAGACCTCGCCCCTGAGCCCTCCGATGGCAGTGATTCACCCCTTGATGCCTGGCCCAAGCAACACAAGGCGCTGCCGCGCAACCTGTACGAGTTCGCGGCCTTGGCCAGCAACTGCAGCCCCTGCGGGGCCAACTGATCGACTTGGGCACGACCCGAGCCTGAAGCCACCCATTGCGGCAAGCCACACCGCGCAACGCCCTCGCATGTTCCTACAATGCTGCATCTGGCGATGCCCGAATGACCGGGTGCGCCTGCGAAAGGCATTGGATGACCACTCCCGAACAAAAACGAGCCGAACTCAAAAAGGCCGCGCTCGAATACCACGAGCTGCCTACCCCCGGCAAGCTGGCGATCACCGCCACCAAACAACTGACGAACCAGCACGACCTGGCGCTGGCTTACTCGCCCGGCGTGGCAGCGCCCTGCGAAGAAATCGTCGAAAACCCGGCCAACGCCTTCAAATACACCAGCCGCGGCAACCTCGTGGCGGTCATCACCAACGGCACCGCCGTGCTGGGCCTGGGCGACATCGGCCCCCTGGCGGCCAAGCCGGTGATGGAAGGCAAGGCGGTTTTGTTCAAGAAATTCGCTGACATCGATGTGTTTGACATCGAAATCAACGAGAAAGACCCCGAAAAGCTGGTTGAGATCATCGCCAGCCTGGAGCCGACGTTTGGCGGCATCAACTTAGAAGACATCAAGGCGCCCGACTGCTTCTATGTGGAGCGCAAGCTGCGCGAGCGCATGAAGATCCCGGTGTTCCACGACGACCAACATGGCACCGCCATCGTCGTGGGCGCCGCTTTGCTCAACGGCCTGAAGGTCGCGGGCAAAGACATCAAGCAGGTCAAGCTGGTCACCTCGGGTGCCGGCGCGGCCGCACTGGCCTGCTTAGGGTTGTTGGTCAAACTGGGTGTGCCGCGTGAAAACATCTGGGTCACCGACCTGGCAGGCGTGGTCTATGAAGGCCGCACCGAACTGATGGACCCCGACAAGGCGTTTTTTGCCCAGAAGACCACGCAGCGCAAGCTCACTGAAGTCATCGAAGGCGCGGACATCTTCCTGGGCCTGTCTGCCGGCGGTGTGCTCAAGCCCGAGATGGTGGCCAAGATGGCCCCCAAGCCCATCGTGTTCGCCCTGGCCAACCCCACGCCCGAGATCCTGCCCGAAGAGGTCAAGGCCGTGCGCGACGACGCCATCATGGCCACGGGCCGCTCGGACTACCCCAACCAGGTCAACAACGTCCTGTGCTTCCCGTACATCTTCCGTGGGGCGCTCGACTCGGGCGCCACCACCATCACCGATGAGATGGAAATCGCGGCCGTGCGCGCCATCGCCGAGCTGGCCCAGGCCGAGCAAAGCGACGTGATCGCCGCCGCCTACGCCGGGGTCAACCTGAGCTTCGGGCCCGAGTACCTGATCCCCAAGCCGTTTGACCCGCGCTTGATGATCAAGATCGCACCCGCCGTGGCCAAGGCCGCGTTTGAGTCCGGCGTGGCCTCACGCCCGGTGAAGGACTTCGTGGCCTACGTGGAAAAGCTGCAGAGCTTTGTTTACGCCTCCGGTCACACCATGAAGCCGATCTTCAGCGTGGCCAAGCGCGCCAAGAACAAGCGCATTGCCTACGCCGAAGGCGAGAACGAAGGCGTGATGCGCGCCGCCCAGATCGTCATCGACGAAGGCATTGCGCGCCCCACCCTGATCGGTCGCACCGACGTGATCCACCAGCGCATCGAGAAGTTCGGCCTGCGCATGAAGTCCGGAGTCGACTTCGACGTGGTCAGCGTCGAGCACGACCCCCGCTACCGCGAGTACTGGCAGGCTTACCACCGCCTGGCCGAGCGCAAGGGCGTGACCGAGCAAATGGCCAAGATCGAAATGCGCCGCCGCCTGACCCTGATCGGGGCCATGCTGCTGCACAAGAACGAGGTCGATGGCCTGATCTGCGGCACCTGGGGCTCAACCGCCCTGCACCTGCACTACATCGACCAGGTGATCGGCAAGCGCCCCGGCGTCAAGACCTACGCGGCCATGACCGGCCTGATCTTACCCGGCCGCACCGTGAACCTGCTGGACACGCACATCAACTACGACCCCACGGCCGAGCAATTGGCTGAGATCACCATCATGGCGGCCGAAGAGATGATGCGCTTTGGCCAGCGCCCCAAGGCCGCGCTGCTGTCGCACTCGAACTTCGGCTCCAGCAACCAGCCTTCGGCGGTGAAGATGCGCGAGGCGCTCAGCCTGATCCAGCAACAAGCCCCGTGGCTGGAAATCGATGGCGAGATGCACGGCGACACGGCCCTGGACGCCGACTACCGCGCGCAGCTGATGCCCCGCAGCACATTGAGTGGCGAGGCCAACTTGCTGGTGTGCCCCAACATCGACGCGGCCAACATCGCCTACAACCTGCTCAAGGTGGCGGCGGGCAACAACATCGCGTTGGGCCCCGTTTTGCTGGGTGCGGCCAAACCTGTCACCATCTTGACGCCATCGGCCACCGTGCGCCGCATCGTCAACATGACGGCCATGACCGTGGCCGACGCCAACGCCGTGCGCTGACACACAGCATGCCCCTGGAGCGTGATGCTCCAGCTGTCAACCCCCCGCCAAAAGGCCCTGCCCATGCGCTTTCCGCGCAGGCAGGGCCTTGAGCTTTTGGGCCGTTTTCGATAGAGTCACGGCTTTGACGAACAGCTGTACGGCTCACACACTCAAGCTGGGATGGCAGTCTCATCGTGCCGCGTTTTTTCAGTACCTTCCGAAGGGATGACCCAAGTGGCTCACAAAGCCCCTTGAACCAGGCAGCCCGCTCCACCCGCCAAGGCCTTGAACAGGTCGAGGCTTGGATGGTCAGCGCCGCATTGGCTCTGGCTGTGCTGGTGGTGCCTTTTGAGGTGCACGCGCGGCGCCACGTCGAGCCAGAATTTGTGGCTTCAGGCCTGCAACAGGCAGTGGCTTTGTCGGCACTGCCCACCCAGGCACAAGACGTGCATCGACGCATCTTGGTCGGTGGTCCCTTCCGCTACGAGAAGGATGGCGTGGTGTTCGGCAACCGGGAGCGCATTTTGCCCCGCCAGCCCCGCGGTTTTTACCGCGAGTACACCGTGCCCACACCGGGCGAGCGCGATCGCGGCGCCCGGCGCATTGTGTGTGGAGGTAAAGATGTTCAACGGCCTGAAACTTGTTTTTACACGCGGGATCACTACAGCAGCTTCAACCCCATCGACCCCCAGCGCTGAGCTGCACTGATCACCCAGCACCCGATTCGTTTTTTCCTTTTGACCTTCAACTTAGCCCGCAAGGGCACTGAGACCACTCAATGCACCACGGGCCCCAAGCGATCATGTTGTTGCAATCCGTTCGACCCAACATCGTTCAATCCATCCGCGCTTACCGCCCGGAAGACCTGCAACAGGCGGCCAATGCGGCTGGCCAGCACTTCTTGTACACCAACCTGAGCGCCGCTCAGGACAAGCAAGGCGTGCTGGACATCATTGCCCACGACTTCCTGTTCCCAGATCACTTTGGCAAGAACCTCGATGCCCTGTACGACTGCATCACCGACCTGGTGCACAAATCGGGTCCGCAGCCCGGCTTTGTGGTCGTGCTCGAGTTGATCCCTGACGGCAACAAGTGCGACCGCGAAACGCGCGAGCAACTGCTCGACGCCTTCCGTGACGCCGCCGACTTCTGGGGCGAGCGCAAGATCGCCTTCCGCGTCTTCTACTCGATCGCCGTGTCAGGCAAAGAATCGGCTGGCAACTGGGACAAGGCCGAAGTGGCCCAGAACGACCCCAACGTCAAGCCCGTGAAGGTCTCCAAGAACGCACCTCAGCCCATGGTGATGAACCTGCCGCCCATGAGCAGCGTGTTTGACACCTCGGTCCTGATGGCCGCTGCCTGATCTCTTCAGTGCACCCAACGAAAAAGGACCCGCGAGGGTCCTTTTTTCATGGGCGCCTCAGTTGACCCGTGGCTCAGCGGTTCACCCGCGTGCGCCACTGGTCCAGGCGGTCGGCCCAGCTCACGGGGCGGCCCAGGTAAGCAGGCCCCACGGCCTCCAGCGGCGTGGGCGTGATGCCCAAGTCCTGCAGAGACGGCAGGGTGCCCGTCAGCACATTGGGCACCTTCATCGAGTCCAGGTTGTCGGTGGACATGAGCGGCTCGCCAGGCAGAAGGCCCAGCGCGCGCGCCTGCAAACGGCCCGCGGCCATCGGCAAAGGCAGCACCGGGCGGGCATGGCCGCTCCATTGGCCCGCCAGCTTGACCAGCTCGCTCAAGGTCAGCACCTGGGGGCCGGCCAGCTCAAAGCAGCGCCCCGCCGTGCTGCCCTCGAGCAGGCACTGCACGAGGGCGCGGGCCACGTCGTCCACCCACACCGGCTGGAAGCGGGCGTCACCGCCGGCCAAGGCCATCACGGGCACAAAGCGCTGCAGCAGGGCAAACAGGTTCAAAAAGCTGTCGTGAGCCCCGAAGATCACGCTGGGGCGCAGCACGGTCAGGTCCAGCGGGGCGGCCCACAGGGCCTGCTCGCCCAGGGTTTTGGTGCGCAGGTACTGCGAAGGCGCCGCGCCCGCGTCGCCCGGCACACCGCCCTGGATGCCCATGGCGCTGACGTGCACCACCCGGCGTACGCCCGCGTTGGCGCAAGCGGCGGCCAAGCGCTGAGGCAGGGTCACATGGGCCTGCTCAAAAGCCTGTGGCGTGCCATGCAAGATGGCCACGAGGTTGACCACGGCATCCACATCGCGCAACAGGCGCGCCAAGGCAGCATCGTCGTGCACATTGGCTTCCAGCACGTCAACCTGTGGCAGCGGGAACAGGTGCTTGCCGCGCTCACGGCGCCGGCTGGGCACCACCAGGCGCGTGCCGGCAAAGCCTGGGTGGGCCTGCAGTTGTTCGCACAAGGCGCGGCCCACAAATCCGGTGCCGCCCAAGATGAGGATGCGTTTCATGGCGGTCAGTGTCCGATCAAGTCAAAGTCGGGTCAAGGCAGGTCGTCTTCCACGGGCGAGCCGACACGCGGGCCGATGGTGGCCCCCAAGCGGGCTTTGATCGACAAGGGCTTGCCATGCAGGATGTGGGCATACACCGTGGCGTTGGACAAAACCTTTTTGACGTAGTCGCGCGTTTCGTTGAAAGGGATGTTCTCGACCCAGGCGGCGGCGTCCAGGCGGGTGCCTTCGCGCCAACGCCTCGGGCGTGAGGGCCCGGCGTTGTAAGCGGCGGCGGCCATGGCTTGCGCGCCCTGGAAGTCGTCCAGCACCAGCTTGAGGTATCCGGCGCCAATGCGCAAGTTGGTGAGCCGGTCGGTGATGAGGTCAGGGTGGTAGTCGATCGACAGCTTCTTGGCCGTCCACGCCGCGGTGGCGGGCATCACCTGCATCAGGCCCGAAGCGCCCACGGTGGACTTGGCTGCCACGATGAAACGCGACTCCTGACGGATCAGGCCATACATGTAGGCCGGGTCCAAGCCCACGTCGCGGGCGGCCGTGACCACATCGGTCTTGAAGGGCGTGGGGTAGCGCTGGCTGAGGTCGATCTCTTGGCGGGTGCGTTCGCTGGAGTTGATGCAACGGTCCCAGACCTCGCGGCGGCACGCCACCTCTGACACAGCCAGCAGCTCACGGTCGCTCAGGCCACCGGGTTTGCTGAAGGCCAGGTTGAAGTTCCATTCTTTGACACCTTCGGTGCGCCAGCCCAGGGCGAGCATGCGCAAGGCCCGGTCCACCCCGGGTTGGGCTTGGGCCGCGGCCAGCTCAGCCTCGGTGAGGGACACCGGGCGGCTGGGCGCGCGGGCGGGTGCCCCCGTGATCTCTTCGGCGGCCAGTTGCCCATAGAAGGTCAGCGGGCTAGACACCCGGGTCAGCAGCTCACGGGCCTGCTGGCGGGCCGCTTCGCCACCTTGGCCTTTGCCGCGCGCCAGCAAGGCCTTGGCCTTCCAGTACAGCCAGGCCGAGTCTTGTTGTTGATCGGGCGCCATCGAATCAACGGCCTGCTCGACCAGGGCCCAGCGCTGGGGTTGGCCCGACGAGGCCGAGCGCAAAGCCACCCGGGCCATCCAAGCCAGGGTCTCGCTCGACCAGGCACCGGCCAGGCGAGAGGCCCCTTGCGACAGCTCGCCGGTGCCCGAAGCCACCGCGCGGTCGGTCAAAGCGCGCTCGAAGTAAGTGGACGCCTCAGGCAAAAGGCGAAAGCCCGCGCTGCGACCCAGTTGCGACCAGGCCCAGGCCGCCTCTTCGGCGTTCCATTGCCAGCGTTGGCGCGAGGCAGGGTCTTCGATGGCCGCCGCCGCCGCGGCCACGTCCATGCCGGCCCAACGGATGAAGGCCAGCACGTTGAGCTGGGCCTGCGCCTGGGGTGGCACCGTCAGGGGGATGGGGGTGAGCTTGGTCGGCAGCTTGCCCTTGCGTTTGTCGGGTTTGGACTTGGCGCCGCGCTTGGGCTCAGGCCCGATGGCGGCACCAGGGGCATGGCGAGCGCCGTCGCTGCCCAGGCTGGCTGCAGCGCCCGAGGGCAAGGTGGCCGCCAAGAAGGACTGCGGCTGCCCCATGAGCTTGGCCACCAGCTGCGACACGGTGTCGCCCAGCAGGCGCGCAGACTGCTGCACCGCCCGGGGCTTGTCGGCCTCGATGGCCAGGCGCAGCTTGCGCCAGACGTCGGTGCTGTCGAGCACACCACCGGCCACCAGGGCCTGGGCCATGGCGTCGCAACCGTAATCGGCATCTTTTTGGCCCCACCAGGCCTGGCGAGCCTGCTCGCGCCAGTCACCCGGGCCCTCCATCGGGGCACGGGTCTGGAAGCGCGCCAGCACGCCCAGGCAGCTGACCTCGCGGTCGTCGTTCATGCGGAAGGTGGGCTGGATGCGCAAGAAAGTGCCCCAGTCCTGTCGGCGGCCCAGCTCCAGCAACCAGTCGTTGCGGGCGCGGTCGGCCACGTAGCTGTCGGGCCAGCGGGCCAGGAAGTCGTCGACCTCTGATGGGCCCGCTTCGATCAAACGCACCTGGAAGTACCAGTAGTCCGCCCAAGGCGCCAGCGGGTGGCGGGCGGCGATCAGGGCATCGCGATCGGCCAGCAAGCGGGCTTTGTCGCGCACGCGCAGGGCATCTCGGGCGTCTTGCACCGTGCGGTCATCGGCCGCGAAAGCGGCCAGGGCGGCGTTCGACGGGATGGTGGCGGCCGACTGGGCCCAAGCGGCACCGGGCGCACCGACACCGGAGAGGGCGCACACCAGCGCCAGCGCGGGACAAGCCACCGCCGACAACGCATACTGAGAAGACGAGATCCGCAATTGAAACCTTTTCATGCCTGTGAACACCCCCAACGACGCCCGCCGCGCCCTGCGCCAGCGCCTGCTGGCCGAACGCCGCACTTGGTCAGCCACCGCCGCTTGCGAGCTGGCGCAACAAGCCTTGCAAGCGCGAGTGATGGACGTGCTGACCCAATTGGAGCCAGAGTGCCTGGGCCTGTACTGGCCCTGGAGAGGCGAATTTAACCCAGGCGAGGTCGCTCGATGGGCTGCCACGCAATGGCCTTGTCAACTGGCCCTGCCTTTCGCGCGCAAAAGCCCGGTCGAGATGCATTTCAGGCCCTGGGACGGCGAAGCGCCAAGCTCCCAGGACGAATGCGGCATCCCCAGCCCCGAGGGCAAACCGGTGGTGCCCGACGTGGTGCTGGTGCCTTGCGTGGGCTTCACGCCCGAAGGTTTCAGACTCGGCTACGGCGGCGGCTACTTTGACCGCTTCCTGGCAGCGCACCCTCACGTCACGGCCATCGGCCTGGCGTGGGAGGCCGCCAAGGTCGATGCGAACGCCCTGGCGCCCCAAGCCCATGACCAAGCTTTGATGGCCGTGCTCACAGAAAGCAACACGTGGAGCGTTTGACGCCCCTCAGTCGGGGGGGATGAGCGTGGGAACCCTATGGCGGTCCCTGCGATCCGCCCGCAAGATGGCGTCACAGCAGAGAGGGCGAGCGAGCTGAGCGCCCCAGACATCCAACGAAACAAGGACGCAACATGAAGTTCCTCAAGCAATTTGGCGCGCTGGCCCTGGCCTTCGCCGCTGCAGGCGCCGCTTCTGCCGCCACCATCACCCAGCCTTTCACGGCCGTGAGTGCCAAGGTCACCCTGGACACCTCCGTGTTGACCGCCAACAAGCTGACCGCTGGTGCGGCTGGCGATGCCACCTACAACGCCAGCACCGGCGTGGTCACTGACCCCCTGGTGTCTGTGTCTCTGGCCGCCAACCCTGGCGCGCTGAACCTGGCGTTCAGCAGCACCGGTGGCATCAGCTTCTACAGCGCCGGTCTGTTTGGTCTCCCAGTCAACGTTGCCACGATCAAGAACTTCTCGTTCGACCTGGCCAACAACACCCTCACCGGTGACTTGGTGACCCCCGCAGGCAATGCCCTCAACCAAGCCCTGCTGGTCGCAGGCAACGTGCAGAGCAACTTCGGCGGCGTCGATGGCCGCAACGTGAGCAGCTCGACCGCCACGCGTTCGGTGGCCTTGATCGCCAGCAGCTTCACCCTGGCACCGTCTTTCCGGGCGCTGCTCGGCACCAATGCCTCGTCGTTTGAGTTCGTGGGCACGGCCATCAAGTCGTTCACCGTCGGCACCGTGCCCGAGCCTTCGACCTACGCCATGATGGGCCTGGGCCTGGTCGGCATCGCAGCGTTGGCACGCCGCAAGCAACAAGCCTGAACCCCGGTTCTCGCCGCATGAAAAAAGCTCCCCTCGGGGAGCTTTTTTTGTGTCCGCTTGGAAAGCGGCTCGAAGCCATCAGAAGCGGTAGCCAATGCCCACGCCAAACAGCAGTGGGTCCACCTTGACCAAACCCAGATCGGTGCCGTTGCTGGAGACGCTGGTGCGGATGTCGATCTTCTTGAGGTCCACGTTCAAGTAGATCTGCTTGGTGATCGGGAAGTCAGCGCCCACTTGCAATGCAAGGCCCCAGCTGTTGCGGTCGATGTCCAGACCGGGGGCCAAGTTCACGGCCGAGAAGTGGGTGTAGTTCACGCCCACGCCCGCGTAGGGTCGCACCAAGGTGCTCTCGGGCATGAAGTGGTACTGCACGGTCACCGTCGGTGGCAGGTGGCGCAAGGTCCCCAGGTCGGTGGTGCCGTTGAGCGTGACGGTTTGCTTCTGGGGCGTGGTGGCAATCACCTCCACGGCGATGTTCGGCGTGACGAAATACGAGGCGTCGATTTCCCAGATCAGCTTGCTGTTGATGTCGACCTGACCGGCCAGGGTCATGCTGTCGTTGCTGGGGTCGAGCTGCAGCACGCGGCCGCGGACCATGAAGTCACCTGCCAGGGCGCTGGCTGGCAGGGCAGCGGCACAAGCCAGAGCGGCTGCCGCGATCAGAGAGGTGCGGGGGAGGATGCGAGTGCGCATGGTGCTTGTCCTTCTTATGAGGTGGTCGGCGGCCCAGCCCGATTGCTGAAGCCATGCCGCCATTGCACCAAGGGCACACCCGCCCGCCTTTGTGTTGCATCAAGCTGCGGCCCAGCCTTGTCGCCTTCGCCACAGCAACCCGGTGCGGGTTTGAGCCAGATCAGATGCCCAGCACTTGGGCATCAAAGGCGCTTCACAAACCCAAACGCTCGCACAAGGTCAGCACCGTGCTGGCCTGGTTCATCGTGTAGAAGTGCAGCCCGGGCACGCCCGCGCAACGCAGCTGGTCACACAGGTCGGTCACCACGTCCAGGCCAAAGGCCTGGATGGAGGCCTTGTCGTCGCCAAAGCCTTCCAGGCGGGTGCGGATCCAGCGCGGGATCTCGGCACCGCAGGCGTCCGAGAAGCGCAGCAGCTGGCTGCTGTTGGTGATGGGCATGATGCCGGGGATCACGGGGATGGTGGCGCCCAACTTCTCGGCCTCGTCCACAAAGCGGAAGTAGGCATCGGTGTTGTAGAAGTACTGGGTCAGGGCCACGTCGGCACCGGCCTTGACTTTGGTGACGTAGGCCTTCAGGTCGGCCTGCGGGTTGCGGGCCTGGGGGTGCATCTCGGGGTAGGCGCCCACCTCGATGTGGAAGTGGCTGCCGGTTTCCTCGCGAATAAAGGCCACCAGCTCGCTGGCGTAGCGGAACTCGCCAAAGCCGCCATAGCCGCTGGGCAGGTCACCGCGCAAAGCCACCAGGCGCGTGATGCCGTCTTGCTTGAACTGGGCCAGTTGCTCGCGCACGCTGGCCTTGCTGGCGCCGATGCACGAGAAGTGCGGCGCGGCGTCAAAGCCTTCAGACAGGATGGCACGCACGGCTTGGATGGTGCCGTCTTGGGTCGAACCACCCGCCCCGTAAGTGACCGAGCAGTACTCGGGCTTGAGCGGGTAGAGCTGCTGGCGCACGGCGGCCAGCTTGTCGGCGCCCTCGGGTGTCTTGGGCGGGAAGAACTCCAGGCTGACGGGGACGCGGCTTTGGGTCGTCATGGGCAAAGGCTCTTGGCAAGGCGGGTGATCAGGGGGGCGAGTGCGGAGGGCGAAGCTCAGTCGCGTTCGGCGCGCACAAAGAACTCGCGGTTGCCGTCACGGCCGGTGATGGGGCTATTGAAGTAAGCGCGCACTTTCAAGCCGTTCTCGGTGCAGGCTTGCTTGATGCGGGCTTCGACCACGGGGTAGCTCTCAGGGTCTTTGACCAAACCGCCGCGGCCGATTTGCTCAGGCTGCAGCTCGAACTGGGGTTTGACCAGCAGCATCAGCTCGCCCTTGGGCGCAATGAAAGGCACCAACGAGGGCAGCACCAGGGTCAGCGAGATGAAAGACAAGTCGCCCACGATGAAGTCGAAACCGCCTTCGGGTGCCGCATCGCCCAGGTCTTCGGCCGTGAGGTGGCGGGCGTTCACGCCCTCGATCACGGTGACTTGGGGGTGGCCGGCGATCGAATGGTGCACCTGGCCATGGCCCACGTCGAGGCCCACCACGCGCTCGGCGCCCAGGGACAGCATCACTTCGGTGAAGCCGCCGGTGCTTTGGCCGACGTCCAGGCAGGTCTTGCCGGTCAGGTCAACGGGGTGTTTGCAGGCGGCGCAGTGCTTGAGCGCGCCTTCGAGCTTGAGGCCGGCGCGCGACACCCAGCGGGTCTCGGCGTCGTCCAGCACCTTGAAATCGGCCCCAATGGGCAGCGCTTCACCGGCCTTACGCACCAGCGTCCAGCCTTTGGGGCCGTGCCACTGGATGGCGCCCTGCTCCACCAACCGCTGGGCGGCCGATCGGGTGGGGGCGAGGCCCAGCGCGAGGATTTGTTGGTCGGCGCGTTGGGTCAGTTCGGGCAAGGTGGCCATGGGAGTCGATTCAAAGGGTCAAAAATAAAGAAAGCGCGTGCCGCACCAGGCGACACGCGCAACAGCCTGGTCTACCGATCAATAACGGTAGGTGTCAGGCTTGTAAGGGCCTTGCTTGCTCACGCCGATGTAGGCGGCTTGCTCGTCCGACAGCTCGGACAGCTGGGCGTTGAGCGTCACCAATTGCAGGCGAGCCACCTTTTCATCGAGGTGCTTGGGCAGCACGTAGACCTTGCCATTTTCGTACGCATCGGGGCGCGTGAACAGCTCAATCTGGGCGATCGTCTGGTTGGCGAAGCTCGACGACATCACGTAGCTGGGGTGACCCGTGCCGCAGCCCAGGTTCACCAGGCGGCCCTTGGCCAGCAAGATGATGCGCTTGCCGTCAGGGAAGATCACGTGGTCAACCTGGGGCTTGATCTCTTCCCACTGGCACTTCTCTTCCAGCTTGGCGACCTGGATCTCGTTGTCGAAGTGACCGATGTTGCAGACGATGGCGTTCTGCTTCATGGCGGCCATGTGCTCAAACGTGATCACGTCGCGGTTACCGGTGGTGGTCACGAAAATGTCGGCCTTGTCGGCGGCATATTCCATGGTCACCACGCGGTAGCCTTCCATGGCGGCTTGCAGGGCGTTGATGGGGTCGATTTCAGTGACCCACACTTGGGCCGACAGGGCGCGCAAGGCCTGGGCCGAGCCCTTGCCCACGTCACCGTAGCCAGCGACCACGGCGATCTTGCCAGCGACCATCACGTCGGTGGCGCGCTTGATGCCGTCGACCAGCGATTCGCGGCAGCCGTACAGGTTGTCGAACTTGGACTTGGTGACCGAGTCGTTCACGTTGATGGCGCGGAACAGCAGCGTGCCCTTGGCCGACATTTCGTTCAGGCGGTGCACGCCGGTCGTCGTCTCTTCGGTCACGCCGATGATTTCAGCGCCCTTGCGGCTGTACCAGGTGCTGTCCACAGCCAGCTTGGCCTTGATCGAGGCGAACAAGATGCGCTCTTCTTCGCTGCCAGGGTTGCTCAGCAAGGACGGGTCGGTTTCGGCCTTTTTGCCCAGGTGCATCAGCAGCGTGGCATCGCCGCCGTCGTCCAGGATCATGTTGGGGCCTTCGCCTTCGGTGCCCTTGGCGCCGAATTCAAAGATGCGGTGGGTGTAGTCCCAGTAGTCTTCCAGCGACTCGCCCTTGTAGGCGAACACGGGGGTGCCCGCTTCGACCAAGGCGGCGGCAGCGTGGTCTTGCGTGGAGTAGATGTTGCACGAAGCCCAGCGCACAGTGGCACCCAAGGCTTGCAGCGTTTCGACCAGCACGCCGGTCTGGATGGTCATGTGCAGCGAGCCGGTGATGCGCGCGCCCTTGAGGGGCTGGCTGGCGGCGTATTCGCGGCGGATGGCCATCAGCGCGGGCATTTCGTGCTCGGCGATGGTCAATTCTTTGCGGCCCCAAGCGGCCAGCGACAGGTCGGCGACGATGTGGTCAGACGACGAAACGGGTTTCAAAACAGCGTTCATGGACAGAGCTCCTGATGGTTCAGAGCCGCCGTGCGCTGCTGGGCGTCAAAGCAATAGACACAACTCACCCAGCGGGACACATGCGGGTGAGCGCCGTTGCATGAAACCACTTCCGAGCCTGGGGGCCTGCCGCGGGGGCAAGCGCCTTGCAACGCTCCTCGAAAGTGGCCGAAGTATAAAGGCTGCCCTCAAGCTTGTGCAGCAACAACCACACGGTTTCGACCGGCTTGTTTGCCCTGATACAAAGCCCGGTCGGCCCGCGCCAAGGCTTGCTCGACCGATTCACCGGGGGCCAACACCGTCAAACCCAAGGTGATGCTCAAGGGAAAAGGGGGCCCGCCGGCGGAGGCCAGGTCACCCACGCCTTGGCGCAGGCGTTCGGCCACTTGCACGGCCTCTTCGCCATCGGTGCCTGGCAGCAGCATCAAAAACTCCTCTCCGCCCCAGCGAGCCACGTGGTCGACCTCGCGCACGCCAGCGCGCAGCACCCGGGCCACGGCCTTGAGGGCCTGATCGCCCTGGGCGTGGCCGTACTGGTCGTTGACCTGCTTGAAGTGGTCGATGTCGCCGATCAAGACCGACAAGGGCCGGCCGCCGCGCTGGAAAACAGCCGCCTCGTGCTGGGCCACCTCCATCGCAAACCGGCGGTTGTGCAGATGCGTGAGCGGGTCGGTGCAGGCCAGCACCTTGAGTTTGACCTCGGCTTGTCGCACCAAGTGCCCGTACAACAGCGACAACAAAGACAGGATGGTCAGCGCGCTGGCCAGGTTGAAGTAATGCAAGGCATCCAGCACCAGCGGCGCCAGCTGGTGCGGCGGCTGGGCGTGGCGAAAAGCCATGTCCATGGCCAGGTAACACAAGGCGGTGGCCACCGCGACCGACACCTTGACCGTCATGGACACGGTGCTGCTGACCAGCGCCACGGGGATGATGAGGACCACATAGAAGTGAAACCCGCTGTCCCAACCCAGCAGCCTCACGGCCAGCAAGCCATGCAACACGATCTCCAGGCACATCAAGGCCTGCGCCACCATCATGTGACGGGAGCGGATCAGCATGTAGGCCAGGCCATAGGTCAGCACGCTGGCCACGTTGATGCACCCCATCTCGGTCAGCCCCAAGGCCATGAACAAGGCACTGAACACCGCATGGGCCAAGGCGGCAATCACGGCGACGGCTTGCATCAAGCGCACGAACCTCGCCGCCTCGGGTGTGGCGGCGGTGATCGAGGGGATAGACAGCGCACTGCTCACAAAAAGGGTCCTGACAAGACGAGCGACACGTTGATATCGTCAGGCGCCACCAGAAACTGAAGGGGCGAAACACACACTTTGTCGGCCCCGAAGCCTTGGTCAGCCTGGTGGGACGCCGACAGGCAGTGGCTCAAGTCCAACTGCGGCCTGGACGGCACCAGCGAAACCGCGCATTCCGCTTTCAAGACACCCCGCTGGGACAGGCCCACGCACGCTGACACACGCCCGGCGCGATCGGCTAGCATGTCGGGTTCGCCCGGAGCCTGCTTGTGTCTACCTCGTCCACCCCATCTGCCACGCCGTTCGGCCTCGAAACCGGCCGCCGCCGCACGTTCGCCATCATTTCCCACCCTGACGCCGGTAAAACCACGCTGACGGAAAAGCTGCTGCTGTTCTCGGGCGCCATCCACATCGCCGGGGCCGTCAAGGGCCGCAAGGCCTCGCGCCACGCCACCTCTGACTGGATGGAAATCGAAAAGCAGCGCGGCATCTCGGTGGCATCGTCGGTCATGCAGATGCTGTACCGCGAACACGTGGTCAACCTGCTCGACACGCCCGGCCACAAAGACTTCTCGGAAGACACCTACCGCGTGCTCACCGCCGTCGACTCGGCCTTGATGGTGATCGACGCGGCCAACGGCGTGGAAGCGCAAACCAAGCGCCTGATCGAGGTCTGCCGCCAACGCGACACGCCCATCATCACGTTTGTGAACAAGATGGACCGCGAAGGCCGCGACCCCCTTGAGTTGCTGGACGAAGTCGAGCAAGAACTCGGCATGCCCTGCGTGCCCATGACCTGGCCCGTGGGCCAAGGCAAGCAGTTTGGCGGCATCGTCAACCTGCGCAGCCAGTCGATGCGCCTGTTCGCCGCGGGCGAAGACAAGCGCGGCGACGACGACGAAACCGTGCCCTTGAGTGAGCGCGACAAGCTGCACGCCAAGTTTGGCCACGACTGGGAGCTGGCCGAAGCCAACATGGAGCTGATGAAAGAGGCGGCCCCCGCTTTTGATCTGGAGCTGTTCCTGACCGCCAAGCAAACCCCCGTGTTCTTTGGCTCGGCGGTGAACAACTTCGGCGTGCAAGAGGTGCTCGACGCCCTGGTGGACCTGGCCCCGCCGCCCCGCCCCCGCCTGAGCACCGAGAAAGACGGCTCACACAAAGAGGTGCTGCCCGAGCTAGAGAGCTTCTCGGGCGTGGTCTTCAAAGTGCAGGCCAACATGGACCCGTCACACCGCGACCGCATCGCCTTTGTGCGCGTGTGCTCGGGCAAGTACACGCCCGGCATGAAGCTCAAGGTGCAGCGCAACGGCAAAGAGTTGCGCCCCACCTCAGTGGTGACCTTCCTGTCGCAGCGCCGTGAAGCGGTCGACGAGGCCTTTGCTGGCGACATCATTGGCTTCACCACCCACGGCGGCGTGCAGCTGGGCGACACCATCACCGACGGCATCACCCTTCAATACACCGGCCTGCCGTTTTTCGCGCCCGAGCTGTTCCAAACGGTCGAACTGGCCAACCCCATGAAAAGCAAGCAATTGCAGGCGGGTTTGATGCAGTTGGGCGAAGAAGGCGCCATTCAGGTCTTCAGACCCGAAGTTGGCGGCTCGATGCTGCTGGGCGCCATCGGCCAGCTGCAGTTCGAAGTGGTGCAACACCGCCTCAAGGCCGAGTACAGCGTTGACATCCGCCTGATGCCCTGCCGCTTCGTGGGCGCGCGCTGGATCACGGCAGACACCCCGGCTGCGCTCAAGAAGTTCACCGACGAAAACGCCAGCAAACTGGCCCTGGACGCCGCCGACACCCTGGCGTACATGATGACCTCGGCGTATGACCTGCGCCTGACCGCCGAGCGACACCCCCAGGTGCACTTCCACCCCTTGCGAGAGCATGCGGGTTTGAGTTTGTCCCAGCAGTGACGGTCGCTGGGCACACAGAGAACTGATCCATGCTGGCCGCCTTCAAACTCTATGTCATGCCCTACCTGGTCTACGCCATCGTGCTGTGGGCCTGCGGTATCGGCATGACCAAGAAGGCGTCCATACCGCTCTTTGTTTACATCGTCCTGGTGATCTTCCCGCAGTTCTGGTACCCCATCCAGGACTTCCCATTGGGCTCGTACTCCCTGAGCATGTTGGCCTTGACCGCCATCATTGGCGGACACCGACAACGCCCCAAGGGCGATCCCAGCGCGCCCAACAAAGGGCTGGTCATCGTTTTCCTGATGGCCAGCTACATCGCGCTGTGGAACTCGTCGATGCGCTTTGGGCTGTCGATGCCACTGACGTCCAACAACGAGCTGTTCCCCCAGTGGCGCAACTACGCGATCATGGTGGCGCTCTACTTTGGCGCCTTTGCCGCCATGCGCAGCGAGACCCTGATCCGGCGCGCCATGCTCGTGGTGTTCTGGGTGATCATCGTGCTGGCCTGGCGTGAGCTGGCGGGTTTTGCCTCGGGCGACACCTTCTCGTACAACCGCCGTTGCAGCGGCCCGTTCTGGATGGTGGGCCTCAACGCCAACCACTTCGCGGCCTTCATTGCGCACTTCTCGGTGGTGGGCATCGGCCTGCTGGCCCTGGACGACAACAAGAACCGCAAGCGCCTGTACTTGGCCGCCTTCGTGGCCTCGCTGTACCCGTTGTTTTTCTCGTACTCGCGTGGCGCCTACGTCGCCGTGCTGTTTGCCGTGCTGGTGGTGGCCATCTTGCGTTACCGGGCGATCCTGCCGCTGCTGGGCATCTTCATCATCTTCTGGGACTCGATCTTGCCCAGCTCGGTGGTCGATCGCATCCAGATGACCGAAAGCCCCGACGGCCAAATCGAAGAGTCGGCGGCTCTGCGACTGGTGGTGTGGGCCCTGGCCAAACAAATCTTCTCTGACAACCCGATGTTTGGCATCGGCTACCAAGGCTTTTACTTCGCCAGCGTGGGCCTGCCACTGCACAACGTCCACAACTACTATTTGCAAACGGCCGCCGAGCAAGGGATCACCGGTGTGATCTTGCTGGCGTTTTTCTTTGGGCGGGCCATGTGGAGCGGCTGGCGGCTTTACCACGATGGCACCTCGGTCTTTTTACGCGGACTGGGCTTGGGATTCGTCGCCTGCCTGTGTGCCATGCTCGTCACCAACGTGTTCGGCGACCGCTTCTCGCAAATCGAAGTGGGCAGCTACTTCTGGATCTTGTTTGGCCTGGTCGACCGCGCCCGGGTGCTGAGCAAAACCCCACCGGACGCCGTCAACGTGCCCAAGCCGCTGCGCCCTGCCGGCGCGCTCGCCTGACCTCCAAACACCATGAACGCTGCCTGTACCGTGCTGATGTACCACGCCACCCACCGCCATGATGCGGAGCTGGGCGGTGCAGACGCGCATTACGCCGTGACCCTGGACACCTTTGAGGCGCACCTGGACTGCCTGGCGCAAGAGGGCGCGGTGGCCTGCGCCGTCGAGCGCGTTCCTGCGCTGGGAGCCGCTGGACAGCGCACCGTGGGCATGACCTTTGACGACGGCCACGCCACCAACTTGCAAGCCGCCCAAGCCTTGGCCAAGCGGGGTTGGTCGGGTACTTTTTTCGTCAACCCCAGCACAGTGGGCAACCCTGACTTTCTGAGTTGGGACGCACTGCGCGCCATGGCGGCCATGGGCATGTCCATCCAGTCGCACGCGCAGCACCACCGCTACCAAAATGAGCTGACGCAGGCCGAACAACTGGACGAGCTCAGCCAATCCAAGGCCGCCATCGAAGCCCAACTGGGCACCGCTTGCACCGTCTTTGCGCCCCCGGGCGGACGCACCACGCCCGACACCGTCCGCTTGGCGCGTCAAGCGGGCTACGGCATGGTCAGCACCTCGAGGGTGGGCTTGTGGGATCTGCGCCGCGCAGACCCCTGGGATGTCCCCCGATTCGCGGTGCTGGCGGGCACGCCCATGGCCCAATTGCGGGCCTGGGTCCGACAATCGCCGCTCGAAGTCGGCAAACAAGTGCTGCGCTACCGCGCGCTGCGCACCGTCAAGCAAGCCCTGGGCAATGGGGGCTACGAACGGTTGCGGGCCGCGCTCCTGCCCCCCTCAAAGGACAACTGATGGCAAGCCTGATGTGGGCGTCGATCGCCTTGGTCATCTACACCTACGCCGGCTACCCCTTGTGGCTGTGGCTGGCCGCGCGCTGGCTCAAAAAGCCCGTCCACAAAGGCTTGGAGACGCCCGAGGTGGTGATGATCGTGGTCGGGCACAACGAAGCCCACCGCATCCAGGCCAAGATCAACACCTGCCTGGCGCAAGACTACCCGGCCGACAAGCTGCGCGTCTTGGTGGTCTCTGATGGCTCCACCGACGCCACGGCCGAGGTGGTTGGCAGCCACCCCGACGCCCGCGTCAGCCTGCTGGCCTGCCCCACGCGGCGGGGCAAAGCCGCCTGCCTCAACGATGGCGTGGCCCACACCCAGGCGCCCATCATCGTGTTCACCGACGCCCGTCAACGCCTGCACCCGCAAGCCGTCTCGCGCCTGGTGGCCAACTTTTCAGATAAACGCATGGGCGCCGTCAGCGGCGAGTTGGTCTTCGAAGACGACGACGGCACACCATTTGCCGACGGCATTGGCGCGTACTGGCTTTACGAAAAATTCATCCGCACCCGCGAGGCCGCCACAGGCTCGGTGGTGGGTGTGACCGGTGCGCTCTACGCCATCCGGCGCGCCTGCTTCAACCCCATCCCCACGCCCACCATCTTGGACGATGTGGCCATCCCCATGCTGGCCGCGATGCAAGGCTGGCGCATCTCATTCGAGAGCGGCGCCATCGCCTACGACAAGCCCTCGTCGGACGCCGACCAGGAAAAAATCCGCAAGGTGCGCACACTGGCTGGCAACTTCCAGTTGCTGAGCCTGTTTGACGGGCTGCTCTTGCCTTGGCGCAACCCGCTGTGGTGGCGCTTTGAGTCGCACAAGATGCTGCGGCTGGTGTGCCCGCTGGCCTTGCTGGTGGCCCTGCTGAGCAATGCCGTGCTGGCCATGGGCAGCGCCTTTTACGCCACGCTGTTGGCTGTGCAGGTGCTGGGGTACGCGGC
>CANCFV010000006.1 GCA_947377275.1 Burkholderiales bacterium
GCCGAACGCGCCCAGGTTGAAGGCCGCGCCATGCTGGTCAAAAAGCTCAAGCCCCTGCCCGTCGAGGCCGTGGTGCGTGGCTATCTGGCCGGCTCAGGCTGGAAGGAATACCAAGACAACGGCCAGGTCTGCGGCGTGCCACTGCCTGCGGGCCTGAAGAACGCCAGCAAGCTGCCTGAGCCCATCTTCACGCCCGCCACCAAGGCCGACGTGGGCGACCACGACGAGAACATCAGCTACGACCAGATGGTGGGCATCATCGGTTCCGAGATGTCTGAGAAGGTGCGTGCCCTGGCCATCGCCCTGTACAAGAAGGCCGCCGACTACGCCCTGACCAAGGGCATCATCATTGCCGACACCAAGTTCGAGTTTGGCCTGGACGAGCACGGCACCCTGACCGTGATGGACGAGGTGCTCACGCCCGACTCGTCACGCTTTTGGCCCATTGAAGGCTACGAGGCCGCGTTCGCCGCCGGCCAGAACCCGCCCAGCTACGACAAGCAGTTCGTGCGCGACTGGCTGGAGCAAGCCACCGTCAATGGCCAGCCTTGGGACAAGACCGCGCCTTCGCCCGCCTTGCCGCAAGAAGTCATCGCCAACACCGCCGCCAAGTACCAAGAAGCCTTGGTGCGCTTGACGGGGCAGTGAGCGGCCGTTGACTCCGCCTCGTCGGGCATGAAAAAAGGGCACCCAAGGGGTGCCCTTTTTGCTGCGCTGCGCGACAGGCCTTGGTCGTTCTTCAGCCTTGGTCGTCGTCGTAGCCGGCCGCTTCACGCGCTGCAGCCCGCTCGGCCATGGCCTGCGTGTGTGCGGCGGCGATCGCTTCGGCCTTTTCTTTGCTGGCGCCCCAGCCTTTGATGATCTGGGCCGCATCGCCCACGCCGGTTTTGTTCAGTGACGAGAACAAGCAGATGCCGATGTCGGCCTCTTCGGTGGCCAACTCGCCCAGCACCTCTTGCGCATTGCGCAATGACTCGGCTTGCTCTTTGCGGTTGAGCTTGTCGGCTTTGGTCAGCAACACAAGCAGTTTGACCTCGCCGTTGCGCACGCGCGGGGTCACGAACTGGAGCAGCTGCAAATCGAGTTCAGTGAAGCCGTGGCGCGAGTCCACCATCTGCACCACGGCGGTGAGGTTGCGGCGCAAGGCGAGGTAATCGGCCATCACCTCTTGCCAGCGCAGCTTTGCGTTGCGCTCCACGGCCGCATACCCGTAGCCAGGCAAGTCGGTCCAGACCAGCTCGGGGGCCAACTTTGGCCCCACCTGGAAGAGGTTGATGTGCTGCGTGCGCCCAGGTGTTTTCGAGGCGTAGGCCAGCTGGCGCTGCTGCGCCATGGTGTTGATGGCCGTGGACTTGCCGGCGTTGGAGCGGCCCACGAAGGCCACCTCGGGCAGGTCGGTCACGGGCAGCTGGTTGAGCTGGGCGGCCGTGGTGTAAAAACGCGCCGAGTGTGTCCAGGCCAAGGCCTCTTTGGCCTCGGGGGGCAAGGGCGGGGGGGCGGCTTTGCGCGGCGCATGGGCCTCGCGTTTGGGACCTGGCGTGATGGGCCGAGGCGGCTTGACGACGGACTTTGATCGGTTTGACTTGGGGCTGCTCATAGGGCATTGTAAAATCTCCCGATTAACCTGCCGAAAAAATAAGGCAGCCCCCCATTCGCTCACTCAACGCCCACACGCCATGAAGCGCTTCTCTACTTTGATTGCCCTTGCCACGGTGGCCCTGTCTCTGTCGAGCGTGGCCCACAGCTCGGAAACCAAGGCGGCTGCCAAGCCTGACCTGGCGGCCGGTGAAGCCAAAGCCACCACCGTGTGTGCGGCCTGCCACGTGGCAGACGGTTCGCGTGGCCTGCCCACCTACCCCATCCTGCAAGGCCAACACCCTGAGTACCTGGTCAAGCAGCTGACCGAGTTCAAGGAAGGCAAGCGCAAGAACGCCATCATGGGTGGCATGGCCGCGGCCCTGACCCCTGAAGACATGCGCAACGTCGCTGCCTTCTACGCCAGCAAGAAGGCCAAAGACGGCGTCGCCAAGAACAAGGACCTCGTGGCCTTGGGTGAGCGCATCTACCGTGGTGGCATTGCCAAGAAGAGCGTGCCTGCTTGCGCCGGGTGCCACAGCCCCAACGGCGCGGGCATCCCTGCCCAATTCCCCCGTCTGGCTGGCCAACACGCTGACTACATCAAGACCCAGCTGACGAGCTTCCGCCAAGGCGAGCGCACCAACAGCGCCCAGATGTCGGCCATTGGCGCCAACCTGAGCGACAAGGAAATCGAAGCCTTGTCAGACTACGTGGCTGGCCTGCGCTGAGCCCTGCGGCCTCGGCGGGCGGGACCTGATGCCCCGCCAGGCCTGAACACCCCCACCCAGGCGGGCCTCCCTTCACGGGGAGCCCGCTTTGTTGTTTCTGCAGGTGCCCGAGGTGTCTCGCATGCGTGAATGGATCACCCCCGATGTGCTGGCTTTGCTGCGCGCCGACCCCTGGTTCGGCAGCGTCCCGCCCGAGTTTGAGCGCGAGTTGCTGGCCTTGGCCACCACCAAGCGCTTGCAGCACGGCGAGCACCTGTTCTTCCGGGGCGACGCGCCTTGTGGCCTGTACGCCATGTTAGAGGGCACTTTGCGGGTGTCGGGGGTGACCGAGGCGGGCAAAGAGGCCATCTTGTCCTTGGTCGACTCGCCCAGCTGGTTTGGCGAAATCGCCTTGTTCGACCGCTTGCCCCGCACCCACAACGCCGTGGCCGAGGGCGCTGTGCGCGTGTTGCATGTGCCTCAAGACGAGTTGCTGGCGCTGCTGGCGCATGCGCCACAGCACTGGCGCGAGCTCGGTGTGCTCATGGCCTTGCGCCTGCGCCTGACTTTCATCGGCATGGAGGACCTGGCCTTGCTGCCCGCCGAGAGCCGCTTGGCGCGCCGCCTGGTGTGGCTGGTCGAGGCTTCGGCCTTGATGCCCAGCGAAGGCGTGTGCGTGCTGCCCATCAGCCAGACGCAACTGGGCATGATGCTGTCTTTGTCGCGCCAAACCACCAACCAGGTGCTGCAGTCTTTGCAGGACCAGGGGGTGCTGCGCGTGGCTTACGGCCGCATCGAAGTGCTGGACCGTGCGCGCCTGATGGCCGTGGCTGGCATTTCGAAAAATGAAAAACGCATCCTCAGCCATTTGCAGCCGGGTGGCCCCAAGGCCTTGCCGCCTGATGCGGTGAGTTGAGCGAGTGGGGCCTTCGAGGCCGCTTGGGGCAAGGCTCAAGAACGCCTGCCGGCTGCCGATACAAGCGATGTCATCCACCCGCTTGTGCCGAGGCCACCATGTCCTTCTACGTTTTGCGTGATGCCCGCGGGCAAATCACCAGCTTGCACCGAGAGCCGGTGGAGGGGGCGCAATCGCTGTCCCGAGACCACCCGGATGTGCTGGCCTTCACCGGCCGCGAGGCCGAGCAGGTCCAGTTTGCTCAGCTCGACGCGGGCTTGGTGCGCGTGGTGGAAGACTTGATCGACGCCCTGATCCGGCGCAACGTGCTGTGCATCACCGACCTGCCGCTGGAAGCCCAGCTCAAGCTGTTCGATCGCAAGCACTTCCGCGAAGGCTTGCAGGGCCATGCCTTGCAGTTGCTCAGCCCGGCACAGGCCCGTCAGCACGACACCAGCAACCTCGAAGCGGTCTGGTCCAACTTGGCGGAATGAGGCCTTGGCGGTGCGGCATCAAACCGCACCGACCCACCCCATCAGCCCAGACCCAAGACCCGGTGAGACAAGGCCGGTAACTGCGAGCGCAATTGCGTCTGGCGCGCGCGGTCCAACTCGGCCATGACCACGCCCGGGCCTTCGGCCTGCACGGCCAGCACCTCGCCCCAGGGCCCGACCACCAGCGAATGGCCAAAGGTGCGGCGACCACTGGCGTGCAGTCCACCTTGTGCCGGCGCCAGCACATGGCAGAGGTTTTCCACCGCGCGGGCGCGCAGCAGCAGCTCCCAATGGGCTTTGCCGGTGGTGTCGGTGAAAGCGGCGGGCAGCACGATCAAGTCCAGCGGTCTGGACTGCCCCAGCTGCCGGAACAGTTCCGGGAAGCGCAGGTCGTAGCACACGCTCAAGCCCACGTGCCACTCGCCACCTTGCCTGTCGGTGGCCACGAACGACACGGCTTGTGTGCCGGGCGTGAGCGTCGCGGCCTCGTCGTAGCGGCGCTGGCCATCGTCAAAACAGAACAGGTGGATCTTGTCGTAGCGCGCCACGCGCTGTCCTTGCGGGTTGAAGACCAGCACGGTGTTGCTGACCTTGTCGGGCACGTCGGCGAGGATGGGCAGCGTGCCGCCCACCACCCACACGCCATGCTCATGCGCGGCTTGGGCCAGCAGGTGCTGCATGGGCGTGCGATGGGCATCGATGTCGGCCAGGGCGGCGGGCGCCAAGGGCTCGGCAATCGACAGCTTGTCGCGGTCGTGCAGGCCCATCAGGCAGAAGTACTCTGGCAGGGCGACCAGTTCGGCCCCCGCTTGTGCGGCCTGGGCGATCAGGGCCCTGGCCTGGGTGAGGTTGTCGTCCACGCGGGGGGTGGAGACCATTTGCAGTGCGGCAACTTTCATGGGATCTCGGCTTATGCTTGCCCCCATCATGGCCGAACCTGAGATGCCCTTGCAAGACACCCCCCTCAGCCCACCCCCCGTGGCCGCATCGCCAGTGGCTCGGCCCGAGCCTTGGCAGCGCTGGACCGACCAGGTGCATGACGCGGCGCAACGCCAGGCCTGCCTGCGTGTGCGGGGCGGGGGCAGCAAAGACCACGTGGGCGATGCCCGACTGGGCGAGGTGCTGGACACCCGCGAGTGGCAGGGCATCGAAGCCTACGAGCCCAGCGAGCTGACGGTGCGCGTGCGCGCCGGCACACCCTTGAGCGCTGTTGAGGCCGCTTTGGCCGAGCGTGGCCAGCACCTGCCGTTTGAGCCGCCCCGTTATGCCTTTGCCGCCACGCAAAGCGGAGAGGCCACGGTGGGCGGCGTGGTGGCCAGTGGCTTGAGTGGCCCTGGCCGTGTCAGCCGTGGTGCGGTGCGCGACCACGTGCTTGGCAGCACCTTGCTCAATGGCCGCGGCGAGGTTCTGCACTTGGGCGGCGCCGTGATGAAGAACGTGGCGGGGTTCGACCTGTCGCGCTTGCTGGCCGGCTCGATGGGCACTTTGGGTCTGATCCTGGACGTGACGCTCAAGGTCATGCCCCAGCCGGTGGTGTCGGCCACGATGAAGTTCGAGATGGACGAGGCCCAAGCGCTGGCCCAGGTCAACCAATGGGCGGGGCAGCCCTTGCCGCTCGACGCCTCGGCGTGGTGGGACGGCATGTTGCTGCTGCGCTTGCGCGGCGCCCGTGCGGCGGTGGCCAGCGCGGTGCAAGGCCTGTACCGCGAGCGCCGTGGTGAGCTTTTGACCCCGCCGGTGGCCGATGCCTTCTGGCAAGGCATGCGCGACCACAGTGACGAGTTTTTCGTGCGCGCCCGCCAAGCGGTGGCCCAGGCCGGCGCGCAGGGTGTCACCTTGTGGCGCATCGCCGTGCCGCCCACCACGGCGCCCTTGGGCCTGCACGGCGAGCACCTCAACGAGTGGTTTGGCGGCTTGCGCTGGGTGTGCACGCCCGCGCCGGCCGCTGCCGTGCACGAGGCCGTGGCCCGCGTGGGCGGGCATGCGCAGCCTTTTGGCGTGTGGCCTGCTGCGCACGCCGCTTTGTGGGACGAGGCCCCCGCATGGTCGCCCGTTCAGCAACGCTTGCACCGCCAGGTGCAAAAGGCCTTTGACCCCCATGGGGTGTTTGACACCGGCCGACTGTGGCCACGCACCCGCACCTGATCCCTCATGCAAACCCAGCTCGCCCCCCAACACGCCGACACGCCCGCAGGCCAGCAAGCCCAAGGCGTGCTGCGCCAATGCGTGCACTGCGGCTTTTGCAATGCCACCTGCCCCACCTACAAGCTGACCGGCAATGAGCTGGACGGCCCGCGCGGTCGCATCTACTTGATGAAGCAGGTGTTCGAGGGCCAAGCGCCCACGCGCACCACACAGCAACACCTTGACCGTTGCATTGGTTGTCGCCACTGCGAAAGCACCTGCCCATCTGGGGTGCAGTACCACGAGCTGCTGGCCGTGGGCCAGGCGGTGGTGGACGAGCAAGTCGAGCGCCCCTGGCGCGAACGCCTGCTGCGCTGGGGCCTGCGCATTCTGATGCCATCGCCTTTGTTTGCGCCCGCCTTGCGCCTGGGGCAGGCCATGCGTCCGCTCTTGCCCCCCGCGGTGCGTGAGCGTGTGCCCGCTCGCCCGCCGTTGGCCGCACCGGCCTGGCCCGATGCGCGCAAGAGCCTGCATGCGCGGCGGGTGCTGCTGCTCAAGGGCTGCGTGCAACCTGGCTTGCGTCCGCACATCGATGCTTCAACCGCGCGGGTGCTCGATGCCATCGGCATCCGTGCGGTGGTGGCGCCTTCTTCAGGGTGCTGTGGCGCGGTGCAGGGGCACATGGGGGACGTGGATGGCGCCAAGCAGCGCGCCCGGCACAACATCGATGCCTGGTGGCCTTACATCGACTCGCCCACGCCGGTGGAGGCCATTGTGGCCAATGCATCGGGCTGTGGCGCCTGGATGAAAGACATGGACGGCTTGCTGGCCGACGACCCGCAGTACGCCGACAAGGCCCGGCGCGTGGTGGCCTTGGTGCGCGACCCCGGCGAGCTTTTGCCCAGCTGGCTGCCTTTGCTCAAGCGCAAGCTGGGCAGGCGTGTGCAGTCGGGTCTGGGCGCCATGACCTTCCACCCACCGTGCAGCTTGAGCCACGCACAAAAGCTCAGCGCCGCGGCCAAGCCAGGCCCCATCGAGGCCAGCCTGCGTGAGCTGGGCTTTGAGGTGAAGCTGGCCGTGCGCGACAGCCACCAGTGCTGTGGCGCCGGAGGTGCTTACAGCGTGCTGCAGCCCGAGCTGTCAAAGCAGTTGCGCGACCAAAAGATCGAGGCTTTGCAAGCCACCGATCCGCACGTGATTGCCAGCGCGAACATCGGTTGCATCGTGCACCTGCAAGGCGGCACGCACACGCCCGTCAAGCACTGGCTGGAAGTGTTGGACGAGGCCTTGTCGCGTTGACGGCCTCGCTCCAGGTCAACGGTCGCTGATCAGCTCGCGCCACGACACCCGGCGTGTGCGCTGGTTGGTGGCGGTGGTCGGCGCTTCGGTGGTCACCGAGGTGCCGTCAGACAAGTTGGTGATCGCGATCACCTTGCCATTGGGCAGGCGCACCATGGTGGCCGCACTGGCCAGGGCCGTGGTGCCACCGCTGGAGAGCAGCGAGCCCACCTTGTTGGCGTTGGGCACGGCCAAGCCGGTCTTGTAGTCCAGGAAGTTGATGTAGCTGGAGCCGCCAATGCTGCAGGCGTCGGTCGAATTGGGGATGTTGGTCGTGAAGGCCAGGGTGCCCAGTTGCAAGTCAGGGTCGTTGTTCATGCGCTCGCCGGTTTCAGGCAGGTCAGCGAACCAGCCGTTCATGGTGGCGAAGTCGACCGAGTAGCTCACGCTGCTGGTGGCCGTGCGCACGCCCTTGGTGTCGACCAGGGTTTGCTTGACGAAGCAGCTGGCATTGGTCGAGCTGTCACATGCGTTGCCGCGGATGGTGCTGTAAGTGGCCGTCCGGGTGCCACTGTTGGCGGAGGTCAGCTCCAGGTTGTCCTTGATGGCGTAGACCGATTGCGGGTCGTTGTTCAGGTCGGGCACGCCCAGGTAGGCGCCCGTGCCCAAGTAAACCACGGTGGCCCCGTTGACATTGCCCACTTCGGGGCGGGCTGTGATGGGTTGGCGTTTGCCGTTGGCGTCTTTCAGCTCGGCCAGCAGTTGCACCGTGGCGTCGCCACCGGAGCCTGTGAGTGCGCTCAGGTCCACCCGCCAGAGGTTACCGTACAGGTCTCCGCCATAGACACGCAAGGCGCGGTTGTCGGTTCCCGAGCTGGCCACGTAGGCGCTGAGCTTGGTCAGGCCAGCGGGGCAGGGCGCCGTGCTGCAGACGCCGGTGATGGCGTCGGCGCTGCCAAAGCCGGTGTCGATCTTTTTGATGATGGCGCCCGTCTTGGCGTTGAGCACCCACACGATGCCGTGTCCATTGCCTGGGCCGACGTTGTTGTAGCCCGAGCTGACGATGACCACCCAAGTGCCATCAGACAGTTTGCTGATCAAGGGCGTGCCGTAGGAGTAGCCGACATCGGCGTCCTTGGTGTAGCCCGCGCCTTTGGTGGTGTCGTGGGTGAACTCCCAGAGCACCTTGGGCGACGTGGGGCTGGTGATGTCGAGCGCGAAGAAGCCTCGCCCGCCGGCGCCCAGGCCACTGACCAAGATGGTGTGCCATTCGCTGTCGTAGTAGACATCGCCCTGGCGCGGCGTGGCATTGATGTAGTACTGATGGTCAGTGGCGTAGTTCTTGTCGGCCAGCTTGTAGAGCTTGGGCAGCAGCGTCGACGGGATGTAGGCCCAGTTTTCAGCACCGTTGGTGGCGTTGAATGCGTGCAGCATGCCGTCGTTGGCGCCGACGTAGATGGCCCCGCCCCGGTCTTTCTGTGCGGTGCGGAAGGCCTCATAGCCATCGTCAGCGTAGTTGAACTGAGGCACCTTCACATACACCGCTTGTGAGTCGACGATGTCGCCCAGCGCATGCGTGCGGGCGAAGAAGTAGGTGCCCGTGTCGGGGCCCGCGTTGCTGCGCTCGCCTCGCAGGTAATTGACAAGGTTGATGCCGCCGGCGCCCAGCGTGGTGCCAGTGCCATCGGCGGTGGGGGCGCTGTTGACCCGCGAGGTGCTGGGCAGGCACTGCGTCCCCGATGAGCACATCTGCGACAAACCATTGATGGCCGGGATGCTGAACATGTCTTGCATGACGCTGGTCAGGTTGCCCCATTTGAAGGGCAGCAGCGTGCTGTCGACGTTGGTCGGGTCGTAGGTGTAGATCTTGCGGCTGGCGGGGCTGATCAGGTCGAGCAGGGGCGAGGTGTAGGTCTCTTTGGCATTGGCCGTGGCTTGGGTGGCCAGGGCGGTGCCGCTTTGCGACCAGGTGGCCGTGGCAGAGAGTGCGCCCGTGTCGGTGTTGATCGTGTACTGAGCCAACTCGCCAAACCAGTCCACCGATTTGAAGGTCGACTTGAAGACGTAGTTGTCACCTGCAGACACGTTCGGGTTGCTGGTGGTTGCGGCGGCCGCATTGGCGGTCTTGGCCTGCACGTCGATCAGGAAGGATTGCAGGCTGGTTTGCAGCTCGCTGGGGTTGGTTGCGCTGTAGTAGGTGCCGTGGCCATTGACCGCCGTGTGCCAGAGGTCGTCGATGGTGGTTTGTTCGTCCGCCACAGGTGCAGGCCAGTTGCATGCGCCGCTGGTTTGCCAGCCGCAAGTGCCGCTGGCGGCCGTGGTGGTGCTGGTGCTGGTGCCGGCGCGCACGTCGGCAAAATCGCCGGTCTTGGCCGTGGCGTAACCTGACTTGAACAGCATCACGCCTGAGGCGCCCAGGCCCACGGTGGATGTGAACATGCGCTGCTGTGTTTCGGCCACGGTGTTGCTGGCCACGTCAGTGCCCAGGGAGCCCAGGTTGTTGCTGAATTTGGTGGCGTCCCGCAGGTCGGTGTTGTAGTAGTACAGGGCCACGTCGGCGAGGGTGTTGGCCACGGCATTGCCGTCGTAGTAGGGGCGCGAGGTGCCGCTGACGCCGTCCACGTCGCCAATGTCGTTGGTGTTGGTGACGTCCTTGGGGTTGTTGCTGTCGTTCCAATAGCCGTCGGTCGACAAGATCGTGTAGTTGCGCTGGCAGGCGTACTGCATCGGGTCGGTGGCCGTCACGCCATTGACCGTGGCGCCCTTGAGTTTGCCGGCGTAGTAGCGACCCGCCTTGGACAAGGTGCCCAGCAGGGGCGTGCTGTTCTTGGGCAAGGCCGAGGTGAGCTTGGTGTACCACTGCGCCTTTTGTCCAGAGCTGGTCAGGGTGGATTCGATGTCGGTGGTGTTGAGGAAGTCGGCGCCCGTGTTGTTGTTGATGCTCATGTAGCCAATGCGGTAGCGGCTGTCGAGCGTCGAGAACGCGATCGAGGCGGCTGACTTCATCATCTGCATGCGGGTGCGGTAATAGGCCCACCAGTTGGCGAAGTTGGACATCTCTTCGGCGTAGGTGCAGGTGGCGCTGGCGCAGTCGGTGCGCGATTCGGCCTTGGCCGTGGTGCCAGGGTAGGCGTAGCTGGTGGTGCTGGCGCTGATGGTGGTCAGCGAGTTTGAGCCAGGCACGATGATCGCAGCTTGCTGCCCGCTGAAGCTCGAGACCGTGCCCAATGGGGTGCCGAAGCTAACCACCACGGTGGGCGTGGCCGATTGGGCCGGTGTGCTGTAGGGCGCCTGGATGATCAGCAGGCGCTGCGTGCTGTCGTAGGTGGCTTGGTAGCCTGCCACGGCGCAGGTGCCTGTTGTCGCCGACGTGCAGTTGTTGATGGCATTGGCCAGGGCGGCGCCCATCGCCCCCCGCGTGCCTGCCGTGACCGAGCCTGATGTGATGATTTGTCCGTTCACCAAAATGCGGGTGACCGTGCCGCCCGCCGAAACGCGGATGGTGGCCTTGGCGCCAACGCCCGGCAGGTTGTAGCCGGCGTACCGTGCGAACAGGTAGGGCGTGCGGTCTGCCGTGTTTTGCTCGACGCGGTTGGCCTGGCAAGTGCTCAGGGTGGCATCGGTGCACCAGCGCAACAAGGCGGGGTAGCTGTACGTGCCGCTTGGCGCGCTTTGCGTGGCGCAGCTCGTGAGCTTGGGGGTGGTGCAGTACTCGCCGGCAATGAAGGTGTAGTACTTGGCCTGGCTGGTCAGGTTCTGGGTGGTGCCTGCGGTGTTGGGTGTGAACAGGTTGCCGCCCAGCGAGGTGTTGATGTCTACCGCTTTTTGAACGCCAAAGCCATCAAAGGGCACGCTGGTCCATGCCGTGGTCTGGGCCGAGGTCATGCTGGGGTAGCGGGTGACGTTGTCGTACTTGATGGGCGGGCTATAGGTGATGGCAGGGTTGTAGTAGACGCCGTTGTAGGCGCTGTTGCGCACCAGGTTGTCGTCGCCATCATGGGCCCAGTCGGGCATGACGTCCCAGGACATGCTGCCCGAGTCGTCGAGCGCAAACATGATGTTCGGTTTGACTAGGCTGGGCGTCGACGTCATCAAGGGGGCGCCGGCCAGGTCGGTTTTGGCCGCTTGCACAGGGGCAGATGCGATGCACAGCAGCAAGGCGCCAGAGAAGCTCCACAGCGAGCGCCGGGCGGAGGGTGTGGGGTGTGACGTGGTGCGCATGACGGACTCCAGATCGCTCACAGAGCGACCATTGACTGGACGAGGCTTTGCGTGTTGCGCGGGCCGTCCACCCGCACGGTGATGCGGTAGTACACCTGCCCCACCGAGTTCAAGTTCACCTTCTGCGCGTCGCAGCTGCTGCCGCCCGCGCAGGTGCTGGCGGTGGCCAGCGGTGCAATGGCGCAGTCGTTGCCCACGGCCTGTGCGTCACCGGTGGTGCTGCACATGCGTTGGATGGCGTACGAGACGGTGTTGCCTGCGGCATCAGCCGTCAGGCTGAGTGTCTGGCCGTTGGTTTGCAGGGTGGTCCAGAAATTGGCCCAGCTTTGTCCTGCGGCCGGGTCTTGCCTTGTGGGTGAATAGCCTCGGCCCGTCTGGGTGCAGGTCAGCACGTTGGCGCCTGTGGCACCTGCACAGGCCGCTGCTGTGGCGGTGTCCGCGGTGGCCGCGCGGTTGTTCTCCAGCCAGGTGATGGCCGCTTCAATGCCCGTGTCAGCCGAGTGCGTGGCCGCTTGCTGAAAGGCCAGGTTGCCCGCCAGCACGTTGGAGGTGTAGACCGAGCGCGTCAAGGCCAGGGCGGCCAGGGTCAGCACCACCAGCACGATCAAGGCCATCATCAGCACCACGCCCTGTTGGCGGGTGCGCAGGGTGTGGCGCTTCAGCATCCCGATCCCCCTTGGTAGGCTGCCTGCCCGCCTTGCCAGATGGTGTTGCGCAGGGGCACGGCGGTTTCGAGCGTTTTGTAGCGGTAGTGCTGCCAGTCGGCATCGCCGCTGAGGTCGAAGGGCGCTGATGCGGGGTTCTGCGGTGCGGTGGCGGAGACCACAGAGCCGGACCATGTGGGCTGTGCGGTGGTCAGGTTGTCTTTGCTGTAGGCCGCGCTGCGCGAGACCACAGCCAAGCGCGTGGCCATGGTGCGTGCCCACGCGCACTGGATGGGGCGCAGGCTGGTGTCGGCCGGCGTGCCGGGTGTGATCTGGTCATAGACATTGACGACGCCGACCATGCCGGTGGCCACGGTGCTGTTGTCTCGGCCGTATTGCGCCCTCAAGCCCACGATGTTGCCGGCCACCGGCACCCACACGGTGTCGTGCATGGCGTTGGTGGTGGCAGCGTAGGCCGCCAGGCCGCAGTCGTAGGCGAGGTAGTCGCACACCGTCAAGCGGCCTTCGCGCACCGCGTACACCTTGATCACGGGTGCTGCGCCCATGTTGTAGAGCACGCTGCTCACGGGCATGCCGGACTTGCCCGGGGTCACGGTGAGGTTGACGCCGTTGATGGCCGTGATGCGGTCCAGGCTGAGCGCACAGTTGGCCGGCCGCGTGGCCGCTTGCACCATCACCCGGTCGCCAATCGCGTAGGCCGTCTCATTGGTGATTTGGTAAGCGGTGGCTGTCGAAGTGGCGACCAGCGTGTCGCCTTCGGCCGAGCCGTTGGCATTGCCATACACCACCATGACGATGTCGTTGCCGGCATCTGCTGCCGGGATCAGGCCGGCAACGGGTGTGGCCACGGTCTGTGGGTTGATGTCGACTGGGCCCAGCGGCACGGTCACGGCACGCGTGTCGGTGGTGGTGGTGTAGCTCAGTGCGCAGCCCACGATGTTGAAGGCGTTGATGCCATAGCCAGCGGCGCGGATGTCTCGCTCCAGCGAGTAAAGCGAGAGGCTGCCGTTCATTTGCGCATCGTTGCCACCGGCGGTGGTGCGCTTGCTGGCTTCGGCATTGGTGAGCATCTGCAGCATGATGATGATGGAGGCCATGCCAATGGCCAGGCCGACCATGATCTCGACCAGGCTGAAGCCGCCGTGCAGGCGTGGGGTGGTGTGCTGGCGCATGCGGCGTCCCTACTTGAGTTGGGCCACGGTGGTGTAGTTGTGGGGTGCGGTCTCGCCTGGGCCTTGCCAGAAGATGCTGACGGTGGCCAAGCTGGACGCGGTGCCTCCTGTGCCTGCTGGCACGCTCACAAAGGTCACCGTGGGCAGGGTGTTGCTGGCTGCGCTCACATTGGGCAGGCCTGAGGCCTGCACGGTGGTCAACCACTGCGAGTAGGCCGCTCCGGCTGGGCTGCCGCTTTGGAAGTTGGCCTGCAAAGTGGCCGCGGTTTTGTCGCTGGCCCACATGCGGCTGATCAGGTCATTGGCCAGCAAGGCCGCCTGCGATCTGTATTGCGCGGCCGATGCCTGCTTGATGGACACCGCCTGCAGTTGGATGATGGCCAGCACGCCCAACGAGAAGATCAAGATGGCCACGAGCGCTTCCAGCAGCAGCACGCCCACCTGGGCGGTGCGGGGCTGGTGGACTGGGGCGGGGTGGTTCGCGCGCATGTCAACACACCATGGCGTTGGCGCGGACCGTGCCCGTCAGGCTGGGGTCGCAGACGCGGCTTTGTCCTGTGGGCGAGACGATCACGCGCAGGCAACGAGCGGTGCCGTTGTTGGCGATGCAGGTGCCCTGTGCGGGTGTCACGTCAATGGTGAGCACAGCCACGCCCAGGGTCGGGTTGGTCGATGCCACTTGTTGCCCCAGGCCATTGAAGCTGACCGCCACCTGCGAGGCGTTGACCGCCACGCCACCCGATGTGACCGGGCCGCTTTGCAGCACGAAGGGTGTGGCGGCATTGCCTGGGGCCGTGCCGCACAGGCTCGCCGGGGTGGTGCTGGAGGTGCGGTTGACCAGCCAATTGCTGCCCGAGGTCGACAGCACGCAGCTGTTGTCCAGCGTGCTGGTGAGCTGAAAGCGCGCCGAGCTGTTGCGCTTGACCGCTTCGGTGCGTGCCGTTTGCAAGCCGTTGTGGATGGACTCGGCCGCGCTGCGGATCTGCGCGTTGCGCATCCAGTCGGCAAAGGAGGGCACCGCGGTCATCAAGGTGAATCCCAAAATGACCACGCCCACCATCAACTCGATGATGCTCAGTCCGGTTTGATGGGTGGAGCGCATCAGCAGACCCCGCCTTTCTTGGTCACCCAGCACGCCGCGTTGGTGGCCCAGCCGGTGGGCACGCCGGTGGTGACACGCGTGGCGCTTTCGTTGACCGTGTAGACGAAGCCGGCCATTGCGCCCTTGCCGGTGGCGGTGATCGTGAAGGTCGTGACCGAGCCGGAGGTGCAGGTGAAGTTGAAGTAGGTGCCGGTGTTGTCGGCGGCGCCAATGGCGCAATCGGTGCTGCCCGCTGCGCGGTAGGTGCGCGCATCCTGGAACCACTGCTCCATGCGCGTCTGGCGTGCGGCCAGGCCCGAGGTGGCGTCAGGGATGCGGCCGCGCGTGATGTAGTCGGTGTAGGCCGGCACGGCCACGGCCGACAAGATGCCGATGATGGCCACCACGATCATCACCTCGATCAAGGTGAAGCCTCGGGCGAGGCGGCCCTCGTCCATCGGTGGTGTGCGTGTGTGCGTGTGCATGCCAAAAACCCCTTCGCTAGAGGAAATGATGTCCTCGCGACAGAGATTCTGGGATCGCCCCCCCGGGCAGAAAGTCCGGAAAACTGTGAGAAAACCGACGCATTCGCCAGGGCTTGCAATGGCTTACAAGCCCGCGCTCACCGCCCGTGTGGCTGGGCGTGCCGCTCGTCGGTGGGGGGCGACCGTTCAGCGCGCCCCTTCAATGCGCAGCAGCAAGGTGTCGCTCAACGCGCCATCGGGCGGCTGGGATCGGCGCACCAAGCGCTCCAGGAGCCGCCATACAACCGCGTGCCATCCAGCCCGGCCTGGGCCATGGCCAAGAGGTTGTGGCAGGCCGTCACGCCCGAGCCGCACTGGTGCACCACGGCCGACAAGGGCACATCGCCCAGCAGCTCGGTGAACTCGGCGCGCAATTGCTCGGCCGGTTTGAATCGGCCGTTGCTGGCGAGGTTGAGTTGGAAGAAGCGGTTGCGCGCACCGGGAATGTGGCCGCCCACCGGGTCCATGGTTTCGTTCTCGCCGCGGAAGCGGTCGGGCGCGCGGGCGTCGATCAACTGCTGGGTGGGCTGGCCCAGGTCGGCCAACACGGCATCGGTGGACACCAGCCGTTCAGGGCGCGGCTGGGCTTGAAAGCCGCTGACAGGTCGTGCAGCGGGCGCTGCGTTGGAGGTCTCGCCTTGCGCCGCCTGCCAGGCTTGCCAGCCACCATCGAGCACCTGCACGCGGTCGTGTCCCACCCAGCGCAGCATCCACCACAGGCGGGCGGCGAACATGCCGCCAGCGTCGTCATAAGCCACCACGCGGGTGCGCGGCGTGATGCCCCATTGGCGCACGGTGCGCTCGAAGTCGGCCACGGCAGGCAAAGGGTGCCGGCCTTGACCTGCGAGCACGGCCTTGTCGCTTGAGAGGTCGCGCTCCAGATGGGCGTACACCGCGCCGCCAATGTGCGCTGCGTCGTAAGCCGCTTGGCCGGCTGAAGGCTGCGCCAAGTTGAACCGGCAGTCGATCACCAAAGTGTCTTCGTTTTGGGGTGATGCGGTGATCAGGCCTTGCAAGGCCGCAGCGTCGATCAAAGGCGAAGCAGGCGTGTGCAGCGCAACTTCGATGGCTTGCCGCACGGCCACAGGGGCCTCGTGCACCAGCCAGTGCGAGGCGCCCGCCAAGCGCGTGATGCGCAGCTGCGGCACGTGCTGTTCCAAACCATTGAGCAGGCTGGGCGGCAAGGCCGTGTCGGCTTCACCCCAGATCACGTCCACCGGCACGTTCACCTGCGTCAGCGAGGGCGGCAGTTGCAGGGTGTGGACGGCGTCTTGCGGCGAGGTGGGCGGGTGCAGCGGCGAGGCGCGGTAGTAGTTCAGTGGGCCGGTCAGCGCCGAGGTGGCGGTGTTCACGCCGGGCACGGCTTCGGGCTGGACAGACCAGGCCTGGCGGTATTGCGCGCGCAGCTCAGGCGTCAGCCAGGTGGCGCCGCCAAAGCGCTCAAAGAAGGTCCACATCTGCGCAAAGTCATCGGCGGCCAATTCGAGCTCGATGCCGGGCGTGCGCAACATGTTCATGTAAGCGCTGGACGCTTGCTGGGCGTGGTCGTCGCGCAGGGCCGCCAAAAACAAGGCAGGGTGGGGCGCGTTCAAGATCACCAGCTGCTGCAGGCTCTGCGGCGCCACGGCGGCCAAGCCCCAGGCCAGCGCGCCGCCCCAGTCGTGCGCGATCACGGCTGCCGCCGGGCTGGTGGGCGTGGGCGCTTCGTGCGCGATGAGGGCCAACAAGTCGCTCAGCACCACGTTGGCGCGGTAGGCCTTGGCCTCGGCCGGCGCGAACGAGCCGGGGTAGCCGCGCAGGTTGGGCGCCACGCAGCGGTACTCGCCCGCAAAGTGCGCCACCAAGTCGTCCCACACGAAGGCGGCTTCAGGAAAGCCGTGCAAAAACACCAGCAAGGGCGCGCCCTTGGGGCCGGCCACCCGGCAACTCAGCCAGGGCGCGACGCCATCGGGCCCGGCGGGCAGGGTGATGCGTTCGGTTTGGATTGTGGACATGGGCGGGCTCAGTTCAGCGCCATGCTGAGCTTGCGGCGGTAGCGGTCGACCACCGGGTCGGCAGCTTGCACGTCAACCTTTCCTGCGATTTCCAGTTTCGGCGGTGCGTCAGCAGGCCGCGGTGCCGACCCTGGTGCGCCAGGCACGGGCCGCCCGCCCGCCACCGGGCTGGGCTTGGGCAGGGGCTTGCTCATCACTTCCAAGATGGCCACGTAGGTTTTGCGCGGGGCTTGGTCGGCCCAGGCCTTGTCTCGCATGAGGATCTCGAGCAGCTCGTCCATGGCTTCGGTGGGGCGTTGCTGCGCCCACAGCCAGCGGGCCAGCGCCATCCGCGCCTCAAAGTCGCGCTTGTTGGCAGCGATGGCCGCTTGCAGCTCGTCAACCGGGCGGGCTTGGCGGGCGTCTTGGCAGGCCAGCACATACAGACCAAAGGCGGCCACGCGGGGCTCGGCCAGCAGGCCGGTGGCGCGCTCGGCAATCGGCTGGAGCACGCCAAACGCCGCATCGGCCGCACCTTCGGCGGCCAGCATCTTGATCAGGTCGTAGCGGGCTTCGTCGTTGGTCGGGTCGCGCTCCAGGGCGTCGGCCAGCAACTCCAGGGCGGACGCGGGCTGGCCTTCTTCGATCAGTTCTTCGGCCTGCGCGGTTTCGTCCGCCGAAATCAGTTCGCCCTCACTGGGCACGTGCTTGCTCAAAAAGTCGCGGATCTGCTCAGCGGGCAGGGCGCCCACAAACCCATCGACCGGCGCGCCGCCCGCGAACATCACGCAAAACGGGATCGAGCGCACGCCAAAGGCCTGCGACAACTGCCCGGCGATCTCGGGCTGCTCGTCGGCATTGACCTTGACCAGCTTGAAGCGGCCTTCGTATTCGACCTCCAGGCGCTCCAGCACGGGGCCCAGTGACTTGCAGGGGCCGCACCACTCGGCCCAAATGTCCAGCAACACGGGTTGCTGTTGCGAGGCGTCGAGCACGTCAGACTGGAAGTTTTCGAGGGTGATGTCGATCATGTTGGGTCGATCTGGCGGTGGCGGCAGCGGCCAGCGCCTAAAATTGCGGGTTTGATGAGATCAGGAGCAAGCCGTGACGGATGCAAGAACGGATGCACAGGGCACCAGCCCCGTGAAAGTGGGCGTCGTGATGGGGTCCAGCAGCGACTGGGATGTCATGCGCCATGCTGCCGACATTCTGACCGAGTTCGGCGTGCCCTTTGAGGCCCAGGTCGTCTCGGCGCACCGCATGCCCGACGACATGTTCCGCTATGCCGAAGCCGCTGCCGACCGCGGTCTGGTCGCGATCATCGCTGGCGCGGGCGGTGCCGCCCACCTGCCCGGCATGCTGGCCGCCAAGACCACGGTGCCCGTGTTGGGCGTGCCCGTGCCTTCGCGCCATTTGCAAGGCGTCGATTCATTGCATTCGATCGTGCAGATGCCCAAGGGCATCCCGGTGGCCACGTTCGCCATCGGCACGGCCGGTGCGGGCAACGCCGCCTTGTTCGCCGTGGCCATGCTGGCCCATGGTGATGCGGCCTTGCGCGCCAAGCTCGACGCCTTCCGCGCCAGCCAGACCGAAGTGGCCCGCGCCATGACGAACGACCTCACGATGGACCCCAAAGCATGAGCGCCCAAGCTGCATCGCCCAACGGCGTGATCTTGCCCGGCGCCACCTTGGGCGTGATGGGCGGCGGCCAGTTGGGCCGCATGTTCGTGCACGCGGCGCAAAGCATGGGCTACAACACCGCGGTGCTCGATGCCGACGCCACCAGCCCTGCGGGCCTGGTGTCGCACCAGCACATCCGCTCGGACTACCTCGATGACGCGGGCCTGGCCCAACTCGCTCAGGTGTCTGCCGCCATCACCACCGAGTTCGAGAACGTGCCCGCCGCGGCCTTGACGCAGCTGGCACAAACCCGCCCCGTCGCGCCTGCCGGCGAGGCCGTGGCCATTTGCCAAGACCGTGCCCTTGAGAAGGCCCACTTTGTGGCCTGCGGCGTGGCCTGTGCGCCCCACGCCTTGATCGAGACGCCCGAGCAACTCGCTGCCGTGGGCGACGACCTGCTGCCCGGCATCTTGAAAACCGCGCGCCTGGGTTATGACGGCAAAGGCCAGATCCGCGTCAAGACCCGCGCCGAACTGATCGCGGCCTGGGACGAGCTGAAACACGTGGGCTGCGTGCTCGAAAAAATGCTGCCCCTGGCCTATGAGGTCAGCGTCATCGTGGCCCGTGGCCGTGATGGCCAGATTGTGCACTTCCCCCTGCAACAGAACCTGCACCGCGACGGCATCCTGGCCGTGACCACGGTGCCTTCTCCGGCCGTCAGCGCCGAGGTGTCTGAACAAGCGTATGCCTCGGCCCACGCCATTGCCGCGTCCATGAACTACGTGGGCGTGCTGTGCATCGAGTTCTTCGTGCTGCAAGACGGCCGAATCGTGGCCAACGAAATGGCGCCGCGCCCGCACAACTCGGGTC
Source organism: Burkholderiales bacterium (assembly GCA_947377275.1). Classification (GTDB taxonomy): domain Bacteria; phylum Pseudomonadota; class Gammaproteobacteria; order Burkholderiales; family Burkholderiaceae_C; genus Aquabacterium. Next base: position 19,203 of record CANCFV010000006.1, read on the forward strand.
ACCACACCATCGACGCTTGCGACGTGTCGCAGTTCGAGCTGCAGGTGCGCGCCATGACCGGCCTGCCGCTGGTCGCGCCCGTGCTGCACAGCCCTTGCCACATGCTCAACCTCTTGGGTGATTTGTGGTTCGCGGCCGGCAGCCAGCAGCAGACCGAGCCCGACTGGGCCGCCGTGCTGGCCTTGAGCGGCACCCACCTGCACCTGTATGGCAAGGCTGAGGCGCGCAAGGGCCGCAAGATGGGCCACCTCACGGTGACCGGGCCGACCGCCGACGCCGCACGCACCGTGGCTTTGCAGGCCGCGGCCATCTTGGGCATCGAAGCCTTCTGAGTCTTTTTGACGCCAACCTAGCCCACACCATGCGCCTGCTCGACCCCGCACAACAGCCAGATGCCATCGAGCAGGCAGCCCGGCGCCTGGCCGACGGCGGCTTGCTGGCGCTGCCCACCGAGACGGTTTATGGTCTGGGTGCGCGTGCCGATGACGACGCGGCCGTGGCCCGCATCTTTGCGGCCAAGGGGCGCCCGTCTGATCACCCCCTGATCGTGCACGTGCCCAACACCGAGGCGGCCTTGCACTTCGCTCGCGCCTTCCCGCCCGTGGCGCAGCGCTTGGCCCGCGCCTTCTGGCCTGGCCCGCTGACCGTGATCGTGCCGCGCGAGCCCAGCATGGCCACGGCGGCGGCAGGTGGGCACGACACCATTGGCCTGCGTTGCCCAGACCACCCGGTGGCGCTGGCGCTGCTCAATGCGTGCGCTGCCCAAGGCGTGCTGGGCGTGGCCGCGCCGAGTGCCAACCGCTTCGGCCGCATCAGCCCGACACGCGCCGAGCACGTCCTCAATGAGTTCGAAGACCGTGGCCAAGGCCTGGACGAGGTCTGGGTGCTGCAAGGCGGTGCCTGCGAAGTCGGCATTGAATCGACCATCATCGATTGCTCGCGCGAGCACCCCGTGCTTTTGCGCCCTGGTCGTTTGACCCTGGCCGAGATCGAAGCCGTGGCTGGCGAGCCCGTGCAATGGTCCAAGCCCGAAGCGCCCGATCCGAAGGCGCCCAAGGCCTCGGGCACGCTGCTGTCGCACTACGCGCCACGCGCCAAGCTCAGTTTGCTGGACGACGTTCACCTGGCTGCGGCGCTGGACGTGATCGAGCCTGAACTCACGGCCGCCGAGATCCGCGAGCCGGGTCAAGCGCCGCGCGTGGCCGTGTATTCGCGCAGCGTGTGGGCCTGGCGCGCCAAGCACCGTGGCGTGGTGCACCTGTCGATGCCGGGCGATGCGGCCACCGCCGCCCACGACCTGTTTGCCGACCTGCGCGAGCTCGATGCCACGGGTGTCGACCTGATCTGGGTCGAAGTGCCCCCTGCGGATGCCGCCTGGGATGGCGTGCGCGACCGCCTCACCCGCGCTGCGGCCAGTTGAGCCACCCTTGGGTTTGCCCTGGCTTTACATGGCAGACTCACGCCCTGTGCGTTCAGCCCTTATGCTTGGGCGCACCTTGCCCTGACCGTCATCGGAGAACCCATGTCCCGCTTTGCCCACCCTCGTCTGCCCCTGTCTCTGCGCCAATGGGGGCTGGTCGCCCTGGCCTGCTCGGCCGTGGCCTTGAGCGGGTGCGGTGGAGGCAGCCGGGCCAAGGCGTATCAGCCCGACGCCGTGGTGTCGTTCGGTGACGAGTACAGCGCCATCAGCGACCCGGTGTCGGTCAACGGCGGTACGGTTCAGGGCTTGACGTATTCGGTCAACAGCGTGGCCTCGGTCGTCACGGGTTATTGCCCCAACCAGACCCCCAACACCAACTGTGATGAGAACGCCAAGCTCAGCACCGTCACCTCGTTCACCAGCACATCCAATGGCAATTACTTGCTGGACCCGGTCAACAAGGTCAACGTCGTCACGCGCATTGACTTGGGAACGGGTAACTACGCGTCAGTGACCGGGGGCCCGCTCAAGCAGACCATCGACAACACGTACTTTTGCAACGCCTCCACCATCTGGTCGCAAGTGGTGTCGCGCGCGCTGGGCTTGGGCTTTCGCAGCAAGTGCAGCACCGATTTCGCGGGTGGCACCACCTATGCGGCTGCCGGCGCCACGGTGGCCGATGTGGCTGCGCAAGTGAATGTCCATGTGGGCGAGCTCAACAGCAAAACAATGGTCACCATCTGGGGCGGCCAGAACGACATCGTTGAGATCATCAATACCATCAGCGATCAGGGGCTCCGGCTTTCGGCGGCTGAAACCCGTGCCTTGACCTTGGCCAATGCGATCAAGCAGGTTTTGAACACCGGCGCCAAGGTGCTGGTGGTGAACGTGCCCAATTTGGGTTATTCACCTTACGGCGTCGCGCTGTCTTCCTCGCAGGCTTGTACCAATGCAAGCGTCAGCTGCAACGGTGACGTGGAAGCTGTGGTCAAAAAATTCAACCGGACTTTGCTTGAAGTGGGTTTGCGTGACTACGCCAACGATGGCCGTCAGCTGGGCCACGTCGATGCCGAAGTACTGACCACGCAATACGCCGTCAACACGAACTACAACACCACAACGGGCGTTTGCAACACCAACTCCAGCTCGGCTAACCCCATGCGTCAACCCGACGGCACGGTCAACACCACCGACCTGCGCTACTGCAATTCGCAGACCCTGGTCAATGGCGGCAATTCGAGCACGTACTTGTGGTTGGACGACAAGCACATCGGACCGGTCTTGCAAGGCGCTGTCGGCTCCTTGGCCTACACCCGCGCCAGCAATCAGTTCTGATTTCGCCCAAACACCAGCTTCATCCTCAGGATGGCCAAAGCCAGGCTGAGCGTGATGGCGTTGGCCACCGTGATGGGCCATGAGCCCATCGCCATGCCGTAGACCAGCCACAGCGCCACGCCACAGGTGAAGGCGCCGTACATGCCCAGCGAGATGCCGCTCACGTCGCGTGTCTTGAAGGTCAGCCAGGCTTGGGGCACGAAAGATCCGGTGGTCAACATGGCGGCCACCGAGCCAATGCCCTCGATCCATTGAGGGTCCAGGTGCAGGGCGTTCAACAAAGCGCTCAAGGCATTTCTCTCAGGTCAAGCCGCGAAGGGCGGGCACCCCATGGGTGCGGGCAGCGGCATTGTCGGCGGTTTTGCCGCGGGTTGGCCGATCAGGGGGCGCTCTGGTCCTGCAAAGCCCAGTTGACCAGGGCTTCCAGCACACCACGGGCGGCATCTGCTTTGGGGTGGTTCACGATGGCCACCACGATCTGACGCTGGCCTGAGTCCGCGTCCACATAACCCGCCAAAGCGGCCACGCCCTCGAGCGACCCGGTTTTCAGGTGCGCGCGTCCGGCGGCGCTGCGCCAGCGTCGCGTGGTGCCATCCTGACCGGCAATGGGCAGCGAGGCGATCACGTCGGGCATCACCGGGCTGCGCCACAGCGCCTGCAACCAACGCCCCAGGCACTGGGCGCTGCTGCGTTCGGTGCGAGACAGGCCCGATCCGTTGTCCAGCACCAGCGCCGCATCGTCGCAGGGGGATTTGCCTTGGGCGTCGCGCGTCAGCGTCCGCACCTGTTGGGACACCACTTGGCGCGCCTGGTCCAGGGTCGCGGGCGTTGTGCTGCCTTCGCTGCGGGCCAGCGTCAAGAACAGCTGACGCGCCATCACGTTGTTGCTGAACTTGTTGATGTCGCGCACCACCACGCTCAAGGGCGGCGAGGTCCAGGTCTGCCATGCCGCTTGGCCTGCGGGCCAGGTGCCCGGCCGCACCGCGCCTTGCAATTGGCCGCCGACTTGGCGCCAGGTGCTCCTCAAGAGGCGCTGTGCGTGGTCGCCCGGGCCATCGCCTTGCCACAGCACAGGCCACTCGCGCTCGCCACACGACAAGGGGTAACTGCCCCGCAGGCGCACTTGCCAGGCCGAGCGTGTGGCAGAGCCCATGGTGCCCGCCGCGGGGGGCATGGCTTGCAGGCTCAGGTCCAAGGCAGAGCGCCAATCGCCGCATGGGGCGCTGGCTTGTGGCCGCAGCGACACGTCCAGGGAGACGCCATCGAGCTCGGGCTCCATGCTCACGCGAACCTGTCCGTTCTGGCTGGCGTCGGGTGCCAGCCGCAGGGTGAAGGCGTTGAGGTTGAGCAGCAGCGCGTCCGGCCCGGCGTTGTAGGGCTTGAGCGCCTGGCCGTCGAAGGCCTTCGGGTCGTGCGCAGGCACGGCAAAAGCGCTGCGGTCGAGCACGATGTCGCCCTGGATGTCGCGCAGGCCCCCGGCGCGCCAGCGGCTGGCCATCAGCTGCACGCGCTCGAGCGTCAGGCTGGGGTCACCCTCGCCGTGCAGGTACAGGGGGCCGACCAGAGTGCCGTCCGGTCGCAGGGTGCCGCCCAGCGTGGCTTCGGTTTTCCAGGTGAAGGCGGGGCTCAAGGCTTGCAGCGCTGCACCCGTGGTGAAGAGCTTCATCACCGACGCGACCTGGCGTACCTCGTCCGCACGGTGGGCCAGCCGTGGCGTGGCGCTGTCCACCGGCCACACCAGCAGCGAGATGGCCTGCGCGGTCACGCCGCTTTGCGCCAGCGCCGCCTGCACGCTCGCGGGCAGTGGCGCATCGGTGGTAGGCGTCGGCGTGGCGGCCATCGACGCCATCGGTGTGCTCAAGAGGGCGCTGGCCAAGCCCAGGGATACGGCGGTCCGGTGCGTTCCAAACGGGTGCTTCATGGGCGCATCATAGAAGCGCCCCAGCCACCGTCTCATCACCGCTTGCAGCGCTCTGGCTACACTGGCGCCCATGTCTTTGCCCGTGCCCCCCTCTGATCCCACCCTGTCACCTGTGCTGCTGGCGCTGGACACCGCCACCGACCGCATCCACGCGGCCTTGTCCGTGGGCGCTCGGGTGTACACCGTCGACCTGCCTGGTGGCGCACAAGCCTCAGCGGCCCTGCTGCCGGCCCTCACGGGCTTGCTGAGCCAGGCTGGCCTGGGCTGGTCCGCTGTGGATGCGATTGCCTTTGGCCGAGGCCCGGGCGCTTTCACGGGCCTGCGCACGGCGTGCTCGGTCACGCAAGGCCTGGCGCTGGGGCTGGATCGCCCCGTGCTGGCCATCGACACGCTCATGGCCGTGGCCGAAGACGCCCGTCTGGCGGACCCAACCGCGTGGCGCGAGGGTGATGTGCTCTGGGTGCTGCAAGACGCCCGCATGGACGAGCTGTATGTGGCCGCTTACGCCTGGCAGTCGACGACGCCTGGGCAGCTGGCCGGATGGACGCAGGTGCAGGCACCCCAGGTCTGGCCTTTGACCGAGCCCGCTCGGCGCTGGGCGTCTGCCCCAGCAGCGTCGTCTGAGGCCCCCGCTCGCTTGGCGGGCAACGCCCTGCGCGCCTACCCCGATCGTTTCACCGAGGCCTTGGCCGCGGGGGCGCAGGTGGGCCTGACCGCCCAGGGTGACGCCGCACAACCCCGCGGTGAGGCCTTGGCCTCGCTCGCGCAACAGGCGTGGGCTGTTGGCCAGGCCATGGACGCTGCCCTGGCTTTGCCGCTGTACGTGCGCGACAAGGTGGCCCAAACCACGGCCGAGCGCCAAGCGGCACGCGCCTGAGTTCGGGCATGATCGCACCGTGCCCGTTTTGACCCCCATCGTCCCCTTTGCCCCCATGCCCACGCTGGAGACCCGCTGCGACGACCGCCTCATGACCGAGGCCGACATCCCTGCGGTGGTCGCCATGGAGCGGCTCGCGTGTCAGCTCCCCGTGCACGCCTGGACCGAAGACAACTACCGGTCCTCCATCCGCGCGGGTTACTGGATGCGCGTGCGGCAAGACCGCCACAGTGGCCGCATCGTGGGCGTGTGCGTCGCCATGGACGGCATTGACGAATTGCACCTGCTCAACATCGCCGTGGACGTCGACTTTCGCGGCCAGGGCCTGGCCCGCGACCTGCTGGCCTTGCTCTACGCCCGGTGCCGCGCCCGCCGCGCGCCGTGCCTGTGGCTTGAAGTGCGCCCGAGCAACGAGCGCGCCCGTGCGCTCTACCTGCGCGAGGGCTTTGCCGACATCGGCCGGCGCAAGGGCTACTACCCCGCGCCCGAGGGCCGTGAAGACGCCATCGTCATGCGCCGCCTGATCGACCCGATCGACATGTCCCCCACCAGTGAGGTGCCCCATGCGTTGGACTGAACGCCAGCGCGCCATGCTGCGCGAGATCGGCATCCCGCCTTTCTGGCCTGAGGGCACCGTCTCCCCTGAGGTCACGTCTGTCGATGGGCCTGCAGAGGCTGCCCAAGCTGCTCAAGCCGCGCAATTGGCCTCAGAGGTGGTGCGGCGCGCTGCGGCCCAGCCCGCGCCACCTGTCGCCGAGCGCGCCGATGCGCCCGCTCCTGCCGCTCCCTCTGCCCGCACACCGGCATCCGCACGTGTCGCACCGGCCGTGGCGCCCAAAGCCGCGCCTGCGGTGGCCCTGGGCCCGCGCCCCGAAGGCATCGACACCATGGACTGGCCCGCCTTGCGCGCTGCGGTGTCCGCCTGCGAGGCCTGCGCGCTGTGTGGCAGCCGCAAGCAAACCGTGTTTGGCGTGGGCCATGAGCAGGCCGACTGGATGATCGTGGGCGAAGCCCCTGGCGAGCAGGAAGACCGCGAGGGCGAGCCCTTCGTGGGCCGCGCGGGCCAGTTGCTCGACCGCATGCTGCAGGCCGTGCACCTGACGCGCTCGCCCGAGTCGGCCGAGCGCCAGGTCTACATCGCCAACGTGCTCAAGTGCCGCCCGCCGGCCAACCGCAATCCGCAGCCGCAAGAGGTCGCCCAGTGCGAGCCCTACCTGCAGCGCCAGATCGCGCTGGTGCAGCCCAAGGTCATCGTGGCCATGGGGCGCTTCGCGGTGCAGTCGCTGCTCAAGTCCAGCGAGCCCATTGGCAAGCTGCGCGGTCGCATCCACGAAGTCGCGGGCGTGCCGGTGGTGGTCACCTACCACCCGGCTTACTTGCTGCGCAACCCGGTGGACAAGGCCTTGGCCTGGGACGACCTCTGCCTGGCGCGTGAGCAGGTCAATCGCTGACCGGGCCGCCGTTCAGTCGCCGATGTAACGCCGGCGCCTGAACCACCAGACCAAGCCCACGCCCACCAGCAACATCAGGCCCATGGCCACCCAGAACCCCACGCGTTCGTGGATCAGGGGTAGGGTGTCGAAGTTCATGCCGAACACGCCGGTGATCAGGTTGAGCGGCAAGAACACGGCCGTTAGCACCGTCAGCGTCCGCATGATGTCGTTGGTGCGGCTGCCCTGCGCTGAAAAATGCATTTGCACGGCGCCTTCGGCCGAACTCTCCAGCCGCCGCACATGGCCCAGCACGCGCTCGATGTGCTCTTGTACGTCGCGCGAGCGCACGCGCAGCACCTCGCGCTCGCGGGCCGCGAGCGGGTCGGTGGGCACGGGCCATTCGTCCAGCGCGTCCAGCCACTCCTGAACGGCGCTGCGCTGGTCTTCGCAGGTGTCTTCGAGTTGGTGCAAGGTGTTGCGCGATTCGAGCAAGGCTTGCCAGTGTTTGAACTGGTTGCGGTTGCTGAGCAGTTCTTGCTGCAGGTAGCCGAACTGGCGCGTCAGCAAGCGGCGCAGGTCCAGGTAGCTGTCGACCATGTGGTTGACGATGCGCAGCATCAGGTCGGCCGGGCTGGGTGGCAGGCGCGACGTGGCGCCACGGCCTTCGTGGCGCCAGCCCGAGGTCACGTCGGCGCCCGAATCCACCAGGGTGTGCAGGTTCAGGCCCGTGTCTTGTTCGTCGATCTCGCAGTCCGCGCCTTCCAGTGGCGTGGCAGCCCCGCGCGGTGTGACCGCCGGCGTCATCTGGCTCAAGCGCGCCTCAAAGAAGTCCCGCACCGAACAGTCGGCCGGGTGCACGGTCAGCAAAACGCGGTCGAACACGGCAAAGCCCACCGGGCTGGTGTCGATGGCGGCCATGGCCTGGCGGGCGGTGCTGGCGGTGCCTCGGTCGTCGTCGAGGAACAAGCGCTCCGTGCCGTGCCCTGCGGCCAGGCGCCGAAACACCATCAGGTCGTACCAAGAGGTGTAGTCGTACTGCGAGGGCAGTTGAGGGTTGAGCAGGTCGGCGATGTGCAGGTCCATCAGGCTGCCGCCGGCCAGCTGCTGCAGATGCCGCTGTACCTGGCCCAGTTGCACTTCGAACACGCGCCGGCTGGTGGTCACCCACAAAAAGCCATGGGCGGGCAGGGCGCTGGGCCATTCGGACAGCTCGGTGAAGCTGTCGTTGATCAGGAAAAAACGCACGCAAGCTCCCGTGGAGGTGCCAGATTGTGGCTCAGGCGCGCAAGTGTTGCGCGGCGTCCAGGGCGAAATACGTCAGCACGCCATCGGCGCCGGCCCGCTTGAAGGCCAACAGCGACTCCATCATGGTCGCGTCGTGGTCCAGCCAGCCGTTCTGTGCGGCGGCCTTGATCATGGCGTACTCGCCACTCACTTGGTAGGCGAAGGTGGGCACGCGGAACTCGTCTTTCACGCGGCGCACGATGTCCAGGTAAGGCATGCCGGGTTTGACCATGACCATGTCGGCGCCCTCGGCGATGTCCAGCGCCACTTCACGCAGTGCCTCGTCCGAGTTGCCCGGGTCCATCTGGTAGACCTTTTTGTTGCTCTTGCCCAGGTTGGCCGACGAGCCCACGGCGTCGCGGAAGGGGCCGTAGAAGGCGCTGGCGTACTTGGCGCTGTACGCCATGATCCGCGTGTGGATGTGGCCTTGCGATTCGAGCGCCTGGCGGATGGCCCCGATGCGCCCGTCCATCATGTCAGACGGGGCGACGATGTCGACGCCGGCTTCGGCTTGCACCAAGGCCTGGCGGGTCAGCACCGACACGGTCTCGTCGTTGAGGATGTAGCCCGTGGCGTCCAGCAGGCCATCCTGGCCGTGCGTGGTGAAGGGGTCGAGCGCCACGTCGGTCATCACGCCCAACTCGGGGAAGCGCTTTTTCAGCTCGCGCACCGTGCGGGGCACCAGGCCTTCGGGGTTGAGGGCTTCGCGGCCATCGGGCGTTTTGAGCGCCAGGTCGATCACCGGGAACAAGGCCAGCGCCGGGATGCCCAGTGCCACGCAGCGCTCGGCCGTGGCATACAGCGCGCTGCGCCCCAAGCGCTCCACGCCAGGCATCGAGCCAATGGCTTGCGTGCCGTCGTCTTGGTCCAAAACGAACACTGGGTAAATCAGGTCATTCGCTGTGAGTGAGTGCTCACGCACCATCCGCCGTGAAAAGTCGTCTTTGCGCAGACGGCGTGGGCGGTGGTGAGGGAACTGCAGCGGGAATGACATGAATGTGTGCCGTTAAAAATGTGTGAAGGATTGCAAAGCCATCAAAAAACATCGCTTTCCACTTTGTTTTTCGGACATGTGGCCAAGACATGAGGACGCAAGCCATCTATAATCTGCCTTGAATGATACGCCGCAAGGCCTTCATTCCCTGCTTTTCCTCCCTGAGCAGGTGCCTTACGTGATGACAGCGTCAAGGCTTCACAGCCCCGGCATTTGCCGGGGCTCTTTTTTTGTGCGCCGCCGCAATGCCCGTGCAGTCAAAGCCCCGGGGCTGTTCATAATCCCACTATGAGCAACGCCTACCTCTGGGTCAAAGCCCTTCACATCATCTTCGTGGCCAGCTGGTTTGCGGGTTTGTTCTACCTGCCGCGCCTGTTCGTCAACCTGGCCATGGTGCCCAGCGACAGCCACGCCGAGCGCGAGCGCTTGCTGCTGATGGCGCGCAAGTTGTACCGATTCACCAACCTGCTCATGATTCCGGCACTGGTGCTGGGCTTGCTGCTGTGGCTGTACTTCGGCATGGGCAAGGGGCCGGGGCAAATCTGGCTGCACATCAAGCTGACCTTGGTGCTGGGTGTCATCGGCTACCACCACGTGTGCCGCAAGATCCTGCGCGAATTCGAAGGCCTGCAAAACCGCCGCAGCCACCGCTGGTTCCGCGTGTTCAATGAGGTGGCGGTGGTGCTGTTTGCCGCCATCGTGATCTTGGTGGTCCTCAAGCCCACCGTGGGTTGACGCGGCAGGTCATGTACCCGCACCGCAGCGCCGCTTGGCCGCTCACGTGGGTGGCTGTGGCCCTGATCGTGTACGCCACCCTCTACCCCTTGAGCGGCTGGCACTGGCCTGAGCGCCAGGTGTTCACTTGGGTGCTGCCCAAGTTGGGCCGTGAGGTGCCCAGCGATCTCGTGGCCAACATCCTGGGCTACCTGCCTTTGGGACTCATCTTGTGTGTGGCGCACCTGCGCAGCCGGCGCCTACCCATGTCGGCCGCCGTCCTGACGGTGCTGACCGCATCGGCCTTGTCCTACACCCTGGAGTTGATCCAGTTCACGGTGCCGACGCGGGTGCCGTCCATCACCGACTGGCTGCTCAACACCCTGGGGACGGCCTGGGGGGCGCTGGGCGCTGTCACCGTGCACGCATTGGGCCTGGTCGACGCTTGGCACCGCCTGCGCGAGCGCTGGTTCATTCCCCAGGCAGGACACGGCCTGGCCTTGCTCTGGATGTGGCCCCTGGGCCTGCTGTTCCCGCCGCCTTTGCCTTTGGGCGAAGGCCAGTTGCTGCCCCATGTGCGCATTGCCTTGGTCGAGTGGACGCAGGGCACCCCCTTGCAGCCCTGGTTGTTGCCAGAAGACCCGCTCATGCTTTGGGCCGCGGTGCGCTCTGCGGTGGTGTCGTCTGACTGGTTGCCCGAACTCGAAGCACTTACCGTGGCTGCGGGGGTGTTGGCGCCGCTGTGCGTGGCCTGCGCACTGGCTCGTCCGCGGAGCTTGCGCCTGGCCTTGTTGTCGCTGCTGGTGTTGACGGGCATCATGGTGACCGCGGCTTCCAGCGCGCTGAACTTTGGCCCCTTGCATGCCTTTGCCTGGTTGACCTTGCCTTCCAGCGTCGGACTCTTGTTGGGTGCCTTGGGCGGCTCCTTGCTGGTCAACCGCACCCGCACCACCTGCGCGGCTTTGGGCGTGCTGGTGCTGCTGGGTCTCATCGGCCTGATCCACCTGGCTCCGCCCGACCCGTATTACGCCCAGACCCTGCAAACCTGGGAGCACGGCCGTTTCATCCGCCTGCACGGTTTGTCGCGCTGGTTCGGCATCTTGTGGCCTTATGTCGCCCTGCTGTGGCTGCTGGCGCGCCTGATGGGGCGCGATGCCCACCACCACCCTGAGGTCGGGCCCAGCACCTAAAATGCGGGCCATGAGCTATTACCAGCGCCACATCTTTTTCTGCCTGAACCAGCGCATCAACGGTGAGTCGTCTTGCGGCGATCACGGTGCCAAAGAAGGCTTCGACCACTGCAAGGCCCGCATCAAAGCCGAGGGCCTCAGCGGTCCGGGGCAGGTGCGTGTCAACAAGGCCGGTTGCTTGGACCGCTGCGCCGGTGGCCCGGTGGCCGTGGTCTACCCCGAGGGCACGTGGTACACCTTTGTGGACAAGGCCGACATCGACGAGATCGTGGACAGCCACTTGCTCAAGGGCGAGGTCGTGACCCGCCTTGTCTTGCCTGACGACGTCGGCCGCTGACCCTGAGATGGCTTCTGCAATGATCGGCCGTCCCGCCTCTTACACCATCGACGGCCCTGCCGGTTTGCTCGAGGTGGTGCTCGAAGACCCCGCCCAGCCGCCGCGCGGCTTGGCCGTGATCGCCCACCCGCATCCCTTGATGGGCGGCACCATGGACAACAAAGTGGTGCACACCCTGGTGCGTGCCTTTGTGCTGGCCGGCTGGCGAGCTGTGCGTTTCAACTTCCGCGGCGTGGGCCGTTCCGAGGCGGTTTGGGACGAAGGTCGTGGTGAAACGCAAGACATGCTGGCCGTGGCGGCCCACCACCTGGCCGATCCGGCCTTGCGTGGCTTGCCGCTGGCCCTGGCTGGCTTTTCGTTTGGTGGCTTTGTGGCCGCCAACGCCCATGCTGAGTTGATGGCGCAGGCCGCTCAGAACGCTGCCGTGCAGGCCCCATCCGAGCTGGTGCTGGTCAGCCCGGCCACCCGCTTTGGCGTGCCTGCGGTGCCCTTGCACACCCTGGTGGTCGAGGGCGAGCAAGACGATGTCGTGCCGCTGAGCGACATCCTCGAGTGGGCCCGACCCCAGTCACTGCCGATCACGGTGGTGCCGGGCACGGGCCACTTCTTCCACGGCCAACTGGCCACCCTGCGCTCGGTGGTGTTGCGCCACTTGCGCGCCCAGCCCGGCGCATCCGGGGCCGGTCGCGAATGAGTGTTCACGCACCTCGCAGGCCCTGCGCGGCACCTGAGCGCCGCGTGCGTGGCCGGGCATTGACCTTGGGTCTGGCTTTGGCGCTCTCCCAGGGGCTGCTGGCGCCCTGGTCCGCCATGGCCGCACAGGCGGCCCCTGCTGCAGCTGCCAAGGCCAGCCCAGCCCAAGCGGCCGCCCGTGTCGCGCCGGGTTTGTTCAGCGTGCCCGAGGGCGCCACGCCTCAGCCGCCCGAAATCGCCGCGCGTGCTTTTGTGCTGCAAGACCTGGGCAGTGGGCAGACCCTGGCCGCGCGCAATGCCGACGTGGCCATTGAGCCGGCGTCCATGACCAAGCTCATGACCGCTTACCTCGTGCTGCAGGCCTTGCGCGATGGGCAGCTCAAGGCCGAGCAATTGATCAAGGTGTCTGACCGTGCGTGGCAGACCGGCCTGGCCGGTGGGTCACGCTCGTTTTTCGCAGCGGGTAGCCAAGCGTCGGTCGAGGACCTGCTCAAAGGCCTGGTCGTGCACAACGCCAACGATGCCGCGGTGGCCTTGGCCGAGGGGCTCGCGGGCAGCGTCGAGGCCTTCGTGGCCCGCATGAACCGGCAGGCCCAGGCCTGGGTGCTGCCGACCACGCAGTTCGTCAACCCAGAAGGGTTGGCCGCTCGGGGGCATCACAGCACGGCGCGCGAGCTGTCGGTCATCGCCACGCACCTGGTCAACGACTTCCCACAGGCCTTGCCCTTGTACGCCACCAAAGAACTCACACTCAACGGCGTCAAGCAACACAGCCGCAACCTGCTGCTGTTCCGCGACCCGACGGTCGATGGCCTGCAAACCGGCTACACCGAAGCGGCCAATTACGGCCTGGTGGCCACCTCGCACCGCCCCGGGGCTGTGCCGTCTGGCCCTGAGCGCCGCTTGATCAGCGTGGTGCTGGGCGCGGCCTCACCCGAGACGCGGGCCAACGAAAGCCAGAAGCTGCTCAACTGGGGCTACAGCGCCTTTGACTGGGTCACGCTGTTTGCCGCCAACCAGCCCGTGGCCGCCGCGCCCGTCTGGAAGGGCAGCCAGGCCAGCGTGAACGTGGGGCGTGTTCGCCCGATCTCGGTGGCCGTGCCCAAAGGCCAGGCCAGTCGCTTGCAAACCAGCCTCACGCGCAACGCTCCCCTGTTTGCGCCCCTTGTGCCGGGTCAAACCGTCGCCATCTTGCACGTCATGCTGGGCACGCAGCCCTGGCAAAGCCTGCCCCTGCAGACCCTGGAAGCGGTGCCCAGCGCCGGCTGGCTGGGGCGCACCTGGGACGCCATTCGTCTGGGCATCCAATGAAAGACCACCCATGACCTCACCCGACCACACCCCCGCCAATCCGGTGATCCCGCCCGAGCAGTCGCTCATTGAATACCCCAGCCGCTTCCCGATCAAGGTCATGGGCGTGCACCACGAAACCTTCATTGAGGCCGTGGTGCGCATCGCCCGCGAGCACGACGAGACCTTCGATGAGGCCACCCTCGAGCACCGCCCCAGCAGCAGCGGCAAGTACCTGGGCCTGACCGTCACCGTCACGGCCACCAGCCGCGAGCAGCTCGACAACATCTACCGCAGCCTCACGAGCCACCCCCTGGTCAAGTACGTGCTTTGACCCCTGGGTGCTGTCACGGCGCCCGCATACAATCGTTGGTCAGGCCGGCGCGCCCCTCCAGGCGCCTCGGCCCTTTGTTTGAAGGAACCCTCTCGTGTTTATTTCTGAAGCTTATGCACAAGCTGCGGCCCCTGCCGCTGGCGCCTCCGGTGGTCTGATGAGCATGCTGCCCTTGGTGCTCATGTTCGTGGTGCTGTATTTCGTGATGATCCGCCCACAGCAAAAGCGCCAAAAAGAAACCAAGGCCATGCTCGATGCCCTGAGCAAGGGCGACGAAGTCGTGACCCAAGGCGGCGTGATCGGCAAGATCAACAAGCTGGGCGACACCTTTGCCCACGTCGAAGTGGCCAGCGGCGTTGAAATCCAAGTGCAGCGCGTGGCGATCGTCCAGGTCCTGCCCAAGGGCACCTACAAGTAAAAGCAGACCGTGTCGGCAGGGCATGGGCCTTGCCGCGCCTGAGTTGTCGAGGACCTCATGAACCGCTACCCCTGGTGGAAGTACCTGATCATCGCCCTGGCGCTGGTGATCGGCTTTGTCTATGCGCTGCCCAACGTGTTCGGCGAAGCGCCGGCCGTGCAGGTCTCCAGTGGCAAGGCCACGCTCAAGCTTGACGCTGGCGCGGTCAGCCGCGTGCAAACGGTGCTCGACCAGGCTGGGCTGCAGCCGGACTTCGTGACCTTCGACAACGGCTCCATCAAGGCCCGTTTCAAGGACACGGATGCCCAGATCAAGGCCCGTGACCTGCTGGCCAAGACCTTCAACCCCGACGTGGCCGACCCGCACTACATCGTGGCGCTGAACCTGGTCTCGCGCTCGCCCACTTGGCTGCACGCACTGCACGCCAACCCCATGTTCCTGGGCCTGGACTTGCGCGGTGGCGTGCACTTCCTGATGCAGGTGGACATGAAGGCCGCCTTGGTGCAAAAGCTCGACAGCATCAGCGGCGACGTGCGCACCTTGCTGCGCGACAAAGACATCCGCCACAGCGGCATCCGCCGTGACGCTTCGGCCATCAGCGTGCGCTTCCGCGACGACGCCGGCCGCAAAGCCGCCCGTGCCTTGCTGGAAGACAAGCTGACCGACCTGGTCTGGGTGGACGCGGTCGATGCCGGTGGTTCGGGTGACCTCGTGCTCAACGGCAGCCTCAAGCCCACCAGCGAGCGCAGCATCCAAGAACAGGCGCTCAAGCAGAACATCACCACCTTGCACAACCGGATCAATGAGCTGGGCGTGTCTGAGCCCGTGATCCAGCAGCAAGGCCTGGACCGTGTGGTTGTGCAGTTGCCTGGCGTGCAAGACACCGCCAAGGCCAAAGACATCATCGGCCGCACCGCCACCCTGGAAGTGCGCCTGGTGGACGACAGCACCGAAGCGCAGGCGGCCCTGACCGGCAGCGGTGCGGTGCCCTTTGGCACCGAGCGCTACCTGGAGCGCGGCGGCGTGCCCATCATCGTCAAGCGCCAGGTGGTGTTGACCGGTGACAACCTCACCGACGCCCAGCCCGGCTTCGACGAAAACCACGAAGCGGCCGTGCACCTGACGCTCGACGCCCGCGGCGCCCGCATCTTCAAAGACGTGACCCGCGAAAACATCAACAAGCGCATGGCCATCATCTTGTTCGAAAAGGGCAAAGGCGAGGTCGTGACCGCGCCGGTCATCCGTGGCGAAATTGGCGGTGGCCGCGTGCAGATCTCGGGCCGCATGAGCACCGAAGAGGCCGCTGACACGGCCCTGCTGCTGCGCGCGGGTTCGCTGGCCGCGCCCATGGAAATCATCGAAGAGCGCACCGTGGGCCCCAGCCTGGGCGCCGAGAACATCGCCCAGGGCTTCAACAGCCTGATCTACGGCTTTGCCGCGATCGCTGTGTTCATGATGGCCTACTACCTGCTGTTCGGTGTGTTTTCGACCATCGCGCTGTCGGTCAACCTGCTGCTGCTGATCGCGGTGCTGTCGATGCTGCAAGCCACCTTGACGCTGCCTGGCATTGCCGCCATCGCGCTGACGCTGGGCATGGCCATTGACTCGAACGTGCTGATCAACGAGCGCGTGCGTGAAGAGCTGCGCAACGGCTCGGCGCCCCAAACGGCGATTGCCGTGGGCTACGACCAAGCTTGGGCCACCATCCTGGACTCGAACGTCACCACCCTGATCGCCGGCATGTCCTTGCTGGCCTTCGGCTCGGGCCCCGTCAAGGGCTTCGCCGTGGTGCACTGCCTGGGCATCCTCACCTCGATGTTCTCGGCCGTGTTCTTCTCGCGTGGCCTGGTCAACCTCTGGTACGGCAGCAAGAAAAAGCTCAAGAGCGTGTCCATCGGACAGGTTTGGAAGCCACAAGAATAAGCGCAACACGCGGAGCAACACACCATGGAATTTTTCCGCATCAGGCGCGACATCCCCTTCATGCGCCACGCGTTGGTTTTCAACGCGATCTCTTTCCTGACCTTCGCTTTGGCGGTGTTTTTCATCTTCCATCGCGGCTTGCACCTGTCCATCGAGTTCACGGGTGGTTCGGTCATCGAAGTGCAGTACGCGCAACCGGCCGACATCGGCAAGGTGCGCTCGGCGGTCGAGTCTTTGAACTACGGCGAAGTGCAGGTGCAGAACTTCGGCACCTCGCGCGATGTGCTGATCCGCTTGCCGCTGCGCGCCGGCCTGAAGCAGACCGAACTGGTCTCGCAGGTGGTGGGGGCCTTGTGCAAAGCCGAAGGTGGGCAATTGACCACGCAAGCGGCCGAGAAGGGCGCAGCCCAGGTCTGCCAGGACGCCAAGCAGACCCAGCCTGTGACCTTGCAGCGCAGCGAGTTCGTCGGCCCTCAGGTGGGTGACGAGTTGGCCCACGACGGCGCCCTGGCGCTGGGCGTGACCGTGCTGGGCATCATGATTTACCTGGCCATCCGCTTCGAGTGGAAGTTTGCCGTGGCCGGCATCATCGCCAACCTGCACGACGTGGTCATCATCCTGGGCTTTTTTGCCTTCTTCCAGTGGGAGTTCTCGCTCTCGGTGCTGGCGGCGGTGTTGGCGGTGCTGGGTTACTCGGTCAACGAGTCAGTGGTGATTTTCGACCGCGTGCGTGAGACCTTCCGCAAGTTCCGCAAGCTCGACACCCATCAGGTCATTGACCATGCCATCACCAGCACGATCAGCCGCACGGTGATCACGCACGGCTCCACCCAGATGATGGTGCTGGGCATGCTGTTGTTCGGTGGCCCCACGCTGCACTACTTTGCCCTGGCGCTGACCATCGGCATTTTGTTCGGCATTTACTCGTCGGTGTTCGTGGCCGCAGCCATTGCGATGTGGTTGGGCGTCAAGCGCGAAGACCTCGTGAAAGCGGGCAAAAAAGACGTCGATCCGAGCGATCCGCACTCGGGTGCGGTGGTGTAGAGTCAAAGGCAAGCGAACCTTTGGCGGGCTCAGGTGGCAAGACCGCATTGCCCTGTGAGCCACACCTTCCATGATTTCTGGTCCCCTCCGTGCGCTGGCCCTCACGGCCCGCGTGAGCTACCTTGACTCCCTCCTCAAAGGGAGTGAGGCCATGGTGCAGGCCTGCCTTGACGGCGCCCGCCTGCTGGCCAGCCAGACCGCAGAACCCGACCTGAATCTGCGCCGTCGAGACCTGGTGCTCGACCTGCCCGCGGGCTTGCCCGCTTGGCTGTCTGGTCTGGACGCGCGTCTGCAACAGGCGCTGCGTGATTTGCGCCTGGGTCGACCCGTTGCCCTGAAGGCCCCTTCGGATGCACCGGCCGCCGACACGCCCCTCAGCCTGGTCGACGACGCCGATGTGGAAAGAGACCTCTCCGCTTCACGCCTGTCGCAGGCGATCTCCGACCTGACCGGTTCGGAGTTCACCGACCTCAACGCCCGTCTGCAGGCCGTTCAAGCGGCCGTCGACACCCGCGCGTCGCAGCTCGATGTTTTGCACCCGCACTGCCTGGCGCGCTGGGTGATCGACAGTTGGGTGCAGGCGCCGTTGAGCGCGGGCCATTGGCTGACCCTGCAGACGGTGCTGCAACACGAGGTGTCTCAGTGGGTGCACGAGTCTTTGCACCACGCCAACCGCGTCTTGCTGGACCATGGCGTTCGCCCCGAAATCGACCTGCGCCCGTTCATCCGTCGTGCGGTGTCGGGCGTGGGTGCCGCAGCGGCAGGGGCGAGCGCCGTCCGGGCTGCCCCGACCGGGCTGGGCAACAGTGGTTTGCAACCGATGGGGCGCTCGTTCGATGAAACCCATTTGCTGACGCAAACCGAGGGCCTGCAGCGCGGTGGCCTCGTGCAGTCGCAGGCGGTGCTGGGCAAGCTCAACCAACTGGTGGCGCGCCAGGTGCCTCACTTTGATCCGACGGCGGTCTTGCCTTTGCCTGGGGTGGTTGCGTCCCAGGTGAGTGTGGGCTTGGGGCACGCCATGGCCTCGTTGACGCAGGCCGCGCGGGTGGGCGGGGCGCTGGGCAGCATGGACATCGCACCGGGCGGCGAGGCGATCTCTCCTGCGCTGGCGCTGCATGCGCTGCAAGAGCGCAAGCAGGTCCTCAAGCAGGCGGCAGGCTCGCCGGTCGAGCGCGCCACCATCGAGATCGTGGCCTTGCTGTTCCAGGCCATCTTGACGGAAGAGCGCTTGCCCGCCGTCATCCGGGTGTGGTTCGCGCGTCTGCAGATGCCGGTGTTGCGTGTGGCTGTGAGCGAGCCCGACTTCTTTGCCTCGACCACGCACCCGGCCCGCGCCCTGATCGACCGCATGGGCGCTTGCGTCATGGGGTTTGTCGCCACGGCCAAGGAAGACGACGATGCCTTGCACCGTGAGATCAAGCGGGTGGTGCAGGTGGTGGAGGCTTATCCGGACACGGGGCGGCGCGTTTTCCAGACGGTGCTCAATGAGTTTGAAGCCTTCCTGGTGTCTTACTTCCGCGAAGAAAACGAGGCCAGCCGGCAAGGCGTTTCGCTGGCCCAGCAGGTTGAGCAGCGCGAGACTTGGGCCATCCAGTACACGATCGAGCTGCGCAAGATGCTCGACGGTGTCCCCGTGCAGGAGGGGGTGCGCGAGTTCCTCTTCCACGTGTGGGCAGACGTGTTGGCGCACAGCGCCGTGCAGACCAGCCAGGGCAGCGAAGAAACACGATCGCTCAAGCGGGCGGCCGCCGACCTGATCTGGTCGGCCAGCGCCAAGGTGTCGCGCGAAGAGCGTGCCGATGTGCTGCGCCGTTTGCCACCGCTGCTCAAGCTGGTGCGCGAAGGCATGGCCCGTACAGGCATTCCGACGGGGAGGCAAGACGAGCACATCCAGTCGCTCAACACGGCGCTGGCCGCGGCGTTTTCGGCGCGCGCTGCCAGCCTGTCGTCTGCGCATTTGCAGGCGGTCACCGAGCGCCTGGCCACGCTCGATGAGGTCTTGCCCGACATCGGTGAGATCGAGCTCGATGAGCAAACGCTGCGCGACATCTCGGGGCACGAGAGCGACAACCTGGAGGTGGTTGCCGAAGGCGGCTCCATGCCGACACCGGCCATGCTGTCCTGGGCGCGCGAGCTCAAGGTGGGCACCTGGTTCAAGCTCGATTACCGCGGCCGGCAGGAGCCTGTGCAATTGGCCTGGCTGGGGCTGCAGCGGCAGTTGATCCTGTTTGTGTCGCCCCAAGGCCGCGGGGTGCTGTTCCAGTTGCACCGGCTGGCCGCCTTCCTTCAAGCGGGGCTGTTGCTGCCCGCCGAAGAAGAGTCACTCACCACCCGGGCCACCCGCGAGGCTTTGGCCAAGCTGGATGCCGATCCCGTGCGCCTGCTGAGTTGACTTGGGTGTTCCGTCTGTCCGCAATTCTGATTTGAGAATTGCAGCACGAACGGGCGCTTATTTCTTCTGTCCTGTGAAATCGCATCTGTCAGCATTGACTCTGTTAAGCAATGGAGTCGTGCATGTTTTTCAGACGCCAGTCCAACGACGGTGCGCAGTGGGTGGCAGTTGCCCACGAAGGTCGGGAGGTCACGGCCATTGCCGTGTCTTTGACCGGATCTGCGCCATCGCGTGTTGACTGGCTCTGGCATGCCCCCGCAGATTCCCTGACCGACGGCCTTCGCCTGCTGTCCAGGACACCGAAGTGGTCTGGACAGAACCTGCTCGATGTGATGCCTCGGGCAAGCTACAAAATTGTGGCGACCGAGGCGCCGGATGTGCCTCGCGAGGAGTGGCGCGATGCCCTGCGCTGGTCCTTGCGTGATCATGCCAATTTCCCGATCGACGACGCACTGATCGATGTGTTGTCGGTGCCGCAAGACACATCGGCTCGTCAGACCCGCCCTGTTTTTGCGATTGCCTTGGCGCGCTCGGCCTACAGCGAAGCCGAGCTCGTTTGTGACGACTTGGGCCGTCAATGGTCGGCGCTGGATGTCGTCGAAACGGGGCTGCGCAACATCAGTGCCTTGGCCGAGCACGATGGACTGGCACATGCGCTCATGGCTTTTGGAGCCGACCATGGCGTGCTGGTGGTCACGTTCAAGGGTGAGCTGATCATGTCTCGCCAGATTGACGTGCCACTGGCTTCGTTGACGGGCGATGCAACGGTACGCGACGCCGCGCTCAACCGTGTGGCACTCGAGGTGGTGCGAACGATTGACACGTTTGAGCGCATGCACAGCCAGCTCTCGCTCTCTGAGTTGTCGGTGCTGGCACCCAGTCACTTGGGCGACGAGATCATCGCCTTGCTGTCGGAGCAGGTCTACATCCCCGTCAAGGCCTGTGACTTGGGGGCTTGGTTCGATGTTGCCGCGCTGGGCGAGGATGGCCCGATTTTGGCCCGCCACGCGACGCTCAATGAGGCAGCGGCCTTGGGTGCCTGCTTGCGAGCCCATCCTGCGCTGGCCGACCGGCAACACCTGGATTTGCTCGACAAAAACAGTGTGCTCACCCGCGACCCTGCCTGGAGTGCGCGCTTGGGCGTCAAGTTGGCTGCCGGGGTGGCGTCTGCCTGTGCCGTGGCAGGCCTGAGTCTGTCGCTGTTCTTGGTTCGCAGCCAGGCGCAGGCCACGGCCATCGAACAGGCGTTGCCTGCGCTGCAGCAAAGCATGTCCATCCAGCAGGAGCCGGCGGTGGTCAAAGAGCTGAGTGAGCTGCAGGTGCGGCAACGCGTCCAGCGAGACACTCGCGCGGTCCTCGAGGCCAACATGTCGGTTGGGGCGACGGCTGGGTACTCCAGCTTTTTCCGCGCTTTGGGGCGCCAAACGCAGTCTTCTTTGTGGATCACGGGCGCGACTGTGCTGGGTGATGGGCAAGACATCGAGCTCCGTGGGCGCATGCTCACCGCGGCGGTGTTGCCGGCCTATCTCCGCAGCTTGCAAAACGAGCCACTGTTCTCGGGGCATCGCTTTGCGCAGCTGGAAATCAAGGCAGTGCAGTCGAGCGACGCTGGTGACTCTGGTTTGACCGAGTTCACATTGCGCACGAGCCCGGCCAGCACCACGCAAGCCAGCGCTGCACCCCATGCAAGCCGCGCTGAGGCGGCCAGCAAACCCACCCCTGAGGGCAAGCCATGAGCAAGCCCACACTGGTCAATGTGTCGACCAAGGCGAGAGAGAAGTGGCGCTCGGGCAGGCGCGCGTTCGATGCGCGCGCGCTCAGTGAGCGCCGGCTTTTGACGATGGCCTTGCTGGCCTTGATCGTGTTCTTGTCTGATGCTTTGTGGTTGACGCCGACGTTCGAGCGACTCAAGGCGATCCAAAAGCGGCAATCCGTCGCCATCCAAACGCGCGATGCCTTGCAGGCTGATGCCACACGCCGATTGGGAGACCGTGAGCGCCGTCAAACGGAAGCCCGCTTGGAGATCAAGCGCCTGCAAGACATGTTTGATCAGGACCGAGAGGTGCTTGAGCAGCAGCAGCAGTTGCTGGCGCCGGCCCGTGAAATGCGAGGCTTGCTTGAGGGTTTGCTGGAAGAAAACGCGCGGCTGAAGATCAAAGGCATTCGCACGCTTGCACCGCAGGAGGTCAAGGTCCCGTCCACCGTCGAGCTGGGTCTTGCGCCCGTGCTGTACCGGCACACGATGGAGATCATCCTTCAGGGAAGCTACAACGAAATGGTGCGTTGGCTTCATCGCGTTGAGACGCAGCCCAGTCGCGTCCTTTGGGACCAAGCTCAACTCACCGCTGACGACCCATCGGGACTGACCTTGGCTCTGACCGTGCACACCTTCAGCCCCGACAAAGATGCACTGGAGATCGCGCCATGAGCTGGTCTCGAACCTGGATGCTGGCGGCGCTGGTCTGCTTGACGCAAGGCGTGGGCGCTGCCGAACCGGCTGACGTGCCTGACCCGACGCGCCCGGCTGCAGGCTTTGCAAAGGCGACATCGCAGGGCAACGGTGCGAAGGGCTCAGCGGCATTGCCAGAGCCTGCAAGCAACGCGGCCAGCGCGGCGGCGAAAGCAGGGCCATTGCTCTTGGCGATCCGCTTTGACTCGGCGACAGGACAAGCCGTGGCCCTGATCGACGATGCCTTGGTTTCGGTGGGCGATGCCGTGGGGGGCGCCACCGTGGTGGCCATCACCCGCCACGAGGTCACGCTCAAAGGCCCAGGTGGCCTTCGCAAGATGCAGCTTGACGATGGCCTGATCCAGGCTCCGGCAGACCACGGTGGCACACCCAAACCGGCGAGCAAAAAGAAGCGCCAAAAGGAAACAACATGATTGCCAACCGACGTGCCACCTTGGTGCTGACCTTGCTGCTGGTGATGCCCGCGCTCGCGCAAGCCGACTGGGCTCGCTACAAGGCCAGTCAGGCCAAGAGCGATCAAGCCTCGACCGTCGCGGTGCAGGCCGATGTGCTGCCACCTTCGCTGGATGACCTGCCGCCGCCACAGGCCGGTGGGCGCATGAGCAACACCCTGTCTTTGGCCATGAACACGGGCAATGCGCGTGAGGCCAATGTGGCCAAAGAGGTGCCAGCCGATCGCCCCTTGGTGGCCGCCTTGCCTTCCTTGAGCCTGGGTGAGAGCCCGGCGCGCTTTGACCTGGCCGTGAGCAACGCGCCCGCCGCTCGCGTGTTTGCGCAGCTGGGCGTGGGCTCGTCCTACAACATCCTGGTCTCGCCCGAGGTGTTGGGCAA
The DNA here is from genome assembly GCA_947377275.1 of Burkholderiales bacterium. Classification (GTDB taxonomy): domain Bacteria; phylum Pseudomonadota; class Gammaproteobacteria; order Burkholderiales; family Burkholderiaceae_C; genus Aquabacterium. The sequence goes on from CANCFV010000006.1 coordinate 42,103, forward strand.
CATCAGCGTCCAGCTCAAAAGCACCACGGTGCCCGAGGCGCTGGAGACCTTGCGCGACCTGTTTGGCTACGACTTTCGCATCACGGGCAACCGCGTCTTCGTGTATCCCAACACTGTGCAGATGCGCATGTTCCGCGTGAACTACCTGCCGGGTCGGCGCCAGGGTGCGTCTGACCTGCGGGTCAGCTCCAGCTCGATCACCCAGTCCGGCGGCAGCAGCAATGGCTCGGGCAACAGCGGCACCCAGTCACAAGGCAACAACAGCGGTGGCGGCACATCAGGCTCGCGCGCGGTGGACTCGTCCTCGGTGCGCATGACCTCGGACACCGACTTCTGGCGCGAGGTGCAGGACTCGCTCGTGGCCATGGTGGGCACCCAAAATGGCCGCAGCGTCACCATCAACTCCGGTGCCGGCGTGATCGTGGTCCGTGCCACGCCACTGGAGCTGCGCCATGTGGCCGACTACCTGCGCGCGGTGCAACTGACCATCGAGCGCCAGGTCATGCTCGAAGCCAAGATTGTCGAGGTGCAGCTGACCAAGTCGGCACAATCGGGCGTGAACTGGTCTTTGTTCAAGGGCATTGGCAGCGGCGCCCGCGCGGGCATCATCAACACCGCACCGGGCTTGAGCTTGTCTCGCACCGGCACGTTTGCCAACAGCGACGTGACGATCTCGCCAGGCAACAGCGTGGCCACCGAGGCCTTGGGACAAGGCTTTTACGGCCTGGCCGTACAGGCAGCCAACTTCTCGGCCTTGATCTCTTTCTTGGAAACCCAGGGCGAGGTGCAGGTGCTCTCCAGCCCCCGCATCGCCACTTTGAACAACCAAAAGGCCGTGTTGAAGGTGGGCAGCGACGAGCTTTTTGTCACCGGCGTGACCAGCAACACCACCACCACCTCGTCGGGCAACACGGTGGCGTCGCCCACCTTGACGCTGCAACCCTTCTTCAGTGGCATCTCGCTGGACGTGACGCCTCAGATCGATGAGGCCGGCACCGTGATGCTGCACGTGCACCCCTCGGTCAGCGTGGTCAGTGAAAAGCAAAAGGTCATTGATCTGGGCAGCCAGGGCACCTTCAAGCTGCCTTTGGCCACCAGCTCGATCAATGAGACCGACAGCATCGTGCGGGTGCACAACGGGCACATCGTTGCCATTGGCGGCTTGATGACGCAAGGGGCCACGCGTGACAGCAATGGCGTGCCCGGCCTGAGCGATGTGCCCGTGATGGGCGCGCTGTTTCGCCAGCGCTCGTCGTCTGACAGCAAGCACGAGCTGGTCATCTTGATCCGCCCGACCATCATCGAGCAAGACGAGTCTGGCTGGGACAAGCAGATGCCCCAGACCCCCTTGCTGGGCAGCGCCCGATAAGGACAGCCGACCATGTCTCGCACACAGCGCCTCCGCCTGGGTGACCTGCTTCTGCAAGAGAAGCTGGTCACGCCCGAGCAGGTCGAGCAGGTCTTGGCCGAGCAACGCACCAGCGGGCGCAAGCTGGGCGAGGCCTTGATCCACTACGGTTGGATCACGGAGGCGCAAATCGCCAAGGCCGTGGCACGCCAGCTGCGCGCACCTTTCATCGACCTGACGCACTTCCCGCTGCGCCCCGAGTTGGCGCAAATGCTGCCCGAGGCGCAAGCCCGGCGTCTGCATGCCATCGTGCTCGACGACACGCCCACGGGCTTGATGGTGGGCCTGGCCGATCCGACCGACATCAATGCCTTTGACGAGGTGGGGCGCTTGCTCAAGCGCAATGTCGATCTGGCGGTGGTGACCGAGACCCACTTGGCCTCGGCGCTGGACCGCGTCTACAACAGCAAGCAAGAGATTGAAGGCCTGGCGCGTGAGTTGACCAGCGAGCTGGCTGGCATCGCCACCGAACTGGGCGATTTGCTGGGCATGGACGCCATCAGCAACGAAGACGCGCCCGTGGTGCGTTTGCTGTATTCGGTGTTTGAGCAAGCGCTGCGCCTGCGCGCCTCCGACATCCACATCGAGCCGCAAGAAAAGAGCCTGCGCATTCGCTTCCGCATCGACGGTGTCTTGCGCGTGCAAACCGAGGCCGATGCCAAGATCGCGGGGGCCGTGGCCTTGCGCCTCAAGCTCATGTCGGGCCTGGACATCTCTGAAAAGCGCTTGCCCCAAGACGGCCGCTTTGCGGTGCAGCTCAAAGACGGCACGGTCGACATCCGGATCTCGACCATGCCTGCCCAGAACGGCGAATCGGTGGTGATGCGTTTGCTCAGCCAGAGCGCCGGCATGCTCGACCTCAGCCGCATGAACATGCCCGACGAGATGCGTCGTGCCTTGCTCGTGGCCATTGAAAAGCCCAGCGGCATGATCTTGGTCACCGGGCCCACCGGCAGCGGCAAGACCACCACGCTGTATGGCGCGCTCAATGTGCTCAACAGCACCGAGCGCAAGATCATCACGGTGGAAGACCCGGTCGAGTACCGCTTGGCGGGGCTCAACCAAGTGCAGGTCATGGAAAAGATCGACCTGGGATTTGACCGCGTGCTGCGCGCCGCTTTGCGTCAAGACCCTGATGTGATCTTGGTGGGCGAAATGCGCGACCGCGACACGGCCGAGATTGGCCTGCGCGCAGCCATGACGGGCCACTTGGTGCTGTCGACCTTGCACACCAACGACGCGGCCTCGACGCCTGCTCGTTTGGTGGACATGGGGGTGCCGGGCTGGATGGTGGCCTTGTCATTGCACCTGGTGGTAGCACAGCGCTTGGTGCGTGTCATTTGCAGCGCATGCAGCCAGCCCCATACACCTGTGCCGCAAGAGGCGGCCTGGTTGACCCGCCTGCTGGGCCCCAATGCCCAAGAGATGACGCTCAAAAAAGGCGCCGGTTGCCCCGAGTGCAGCAACACGGGCTACCGAGGGCGCACCGGCGTGTACGAGTTTTTGGAGATGACGCAAGGGCTGATCACAGCCTTGTCTAACCCACAGCCTGGCGTGTTTGCGCAGGCGGCCCGCACGCAAATGCAGGGCCGCACGCTCGTGCACGATGCGGCACGTTTGGTGGCCAATGGCGTGACCACCTGTGAAGAAGCCATGCGTGTGGGCGTGCAGGTGGACGAATGAGCAAGTTCAGCTACACCGCACGCGGCCCGCATGGGCAGGTCACCGGCATGCAAGAGGCCGCATCGGCCGGCGCCGTGGCGGCCGAGTTGCAAGCCAAGGGCTGGGTGCCCTTGATCATCAAGCCTGAAGGCGCCGCGCCCGCTGCCGCGCAGGGGCTGAGCGCCCCGGTTGCCATGCCCGCCTGGATGGCGCCCAAGGTGCTGCCGATCGACATCATGTTGTTCAGCCGCCAGTTGCACACGCTGTACAAGGCCGGGGTGCCTTTGCTGCGCGCGCTCAACGGCTTGCAAGACACGGCCCAGAACCCCAGCCTCAAGCATGTGATCCGAGAGGTGCGCCGCAACTTGGAGGGCGGCGTTGAGCTGTCGGCCAGCATGGCCATGCACCCCAAGGTGTTTGACAGCTTCTACATCTCGATGGTGCGTGTGGGCGAGGCCTCAGGCAAGCTCGACGAGGTCTTTGCGCGACTGGCTTCGCACATGGAATTCGAGATGTTCATGCGCCAGCAGGTCAAGTCGGCCACGCGCTACCCGAGCTTCGTCATCATGGCGATGGCTGGGGCCATGGTCGTCATCAACGTGATGGTGGTGCCCTCGTTTGCTGGGGTGTTCAAATCCTTGGGCGCCGATCTGCCCGTGCCCACAAAGATCTTGATGGCCACCTCCGACCTCACGCTGAACCACGGCGGCACCCTCATGATGGGCCTGGCGGCGGCTGTCTTCATGTGGCGGCAGTGGGTGGGCACGCCGTCGGGTCGCCTGATGTGGGACCGGTGGATGTTGCGCGTGCCTTTGGTTGGCCCCATTTTGCTCAAGGCCTCGCTGGCCCGGTTCACACGTGCCTTTGCGCTCTCCTTGCGCAGTGGCGTGCCCATGGAGCGAGCGATCTTGGGGGTAGCGCAAACCACCGGCAACGCCTACATCACCCGCTGCATCGAAGACATGCGCGACCGCCTGATGCGCGGTGAGACCCTGACCTCATCGGCTGTCAGCACAGGCGTGTTCACGCCCATGGTGCTGCAGATGATCGCGGTGGGTGAAGAAACCGGCATGGTCGATGAGCTGCTCGACGAGGTGGGCGAGCTCTACAACGAAGACGTGCAGTACGCGCTCAAGACCCTGTCACAGCAGATCGAGCCCATCCTGATCGTGTTCATGGGCGCTTTGGTGCTGGTGCTCGCCCTGGGTGTGTTCTTGCCGATGTGGAACATGGGCCATGTGGCCATCAAGCATTGATTTCAGCTGCCGATAAGCATTCATGACTGCGACTCGATCGATGGTGGCGTTCGGCAGCTCGCCCACTCAGAGTCTTTTTGTATTTAGGAGAACGTGATGAAACGCACACAATCTGGTTTCACAATGATCGAATTGATCGTGGTGATCGTCATCTTGGGTATCTTGGCTGCCACTGCCTTGCCGAAGTTCATTGACTTGCGCAGTGATGCTCAGGTTGCATCGATCAATGGCGTGGCTGGCAATCTCGCCAGCGCCATGTCGGTGAACTACGCTGGCTGCGCGGCCAGCAACAATGTTGTCACTGCCAACAAGTGCGTCAGAGTGAACACTTGCGAAGGCGTCATCCCGCTGGTGCAAGGTGCGGCTACCGTGTCAGGTCAGACGAAACAGTTCACCCTCGGCAGCGTCACCTACACCATTGCGGGGACCGACCCTGGCGCGACCAACGGTAACACCAGCACCTGCACTGTGACCACAACCGGTGTGACCGCCGTCAATTTCAGTGGCATCAGCGCTGGGAATTGATTTTTTTGACAACACCTTCGAGCTGATTGCCATGAAAGGGGTGCCTAGTATGTTTGCACGATCACAACAACGCGGCTTTACCATGATCGAGTTGATCGTGGTGATCGTCATCTTGGGCATCCTGGCGGCCACGGCCTTGCCGAAGTTCATTGACTTGCGCAGTGATGCCCAGGTGGCATCGATCAACGGCGTGGCAGGCAACCTGGCCAGCGCCATGTCGGTGAACTATGCGGGCTGTGCGGCCAACAACAATGCGCCCGCAGCCAACAAGTGCGTCACCGTGAACACTTGTGCGGGGGTCATCCCGTTGGTGCAAGGTGCGGGCACCGTGTCAGGCCAGCCCACCCAGTTCACCCTCGGCAGCGTCACATACACCATTGCAGGGACCGACCCTGGCTCAACCAACGGCAACACCAGCACCTGCACGGTTGCAACAAGCGGAGTGTCTGCCATCAATTTCGGTGGCATCAGCGCTGGCAATTGATCTGGTTGTGATGCCTTTCGGAACTTGCCGACGCGGCATCGTCAACCGCCGGGCTCAGCATAGTTCAGCGCTTTTCCGTGACTTATTCGACGACCACCGAATGCCCGCTTCTTCACAATCGGTGTGAGAACGGTTTCGTGAAGGACGTCAGTTCATGTCGATCCATCGGTTGAGTTTGGTACGCTGCCTGCGTTGGTGTGTCCTGGTGCTGGTGTGCGCATGGTCGCAGCCTGCGTGGTCAGCCGCTTACACGTTTGCTGGCACGTTCAACAGCACCTTGCCCTCAGGCTGCTCGGTCATCGTGGCGGGTGCCTACACGTGCGGCACCCTCACGCTCAGCAGCACCGACACGGTCACCTTCAACGTCCAGCCCAGCACGGTCACTTTTTCAGGCACCGTCACAGTCAACGGGGCGCAAATCAACGCGGCGGGCTCGGCCGCCAACCTCACTTTGGCCTTCTCTGGCGGCGCAGGCTTGACGGCCAGCTCTGGTGCCAAGGTCAATGGCAAGGTCAATGTGACGGGTACGGGCTCGGTGTCCAACACCATTGGCTCGGTCACGTTTGGTGGTGCCATCACCACCACATCGGGCGGCATCACCCTCGCGGCGGGATCCTCTGCGGGCGGCGCGCTCACCAGCAATGGCGGCGCCATCCTCCTTTCTGGCACCAATGCCATTGCGGGCAACCTCAGTTGCAGTTGCACGGCGACGGTGTATGCCGGCGCCAACATCACCGGCACGCTCAATGCCACTTACCTCGACAGCTCGAATGGTGCCTCCACCTTTGGCGGCAGCGTGAGCACCACCACCGGCTACGCCATCATCGGCGCGGGCAGCACCGTCAATGGCAGCGTGACATCCAGCAGCGGCGATGTCGACATTCGCGTGGGCGCCACCATCAATGGCAACATCAGTTCGGGCGCCACGGCTTACGTCTACAGCGGTGTGCGCATCACCGGTACCACGAGTGGCGTGTATGTGAACAACGCGGCGGGCTCGGCCATTTTCGGGGGCTCGGTCTCAGGCACAACGAGTGGTGTCTACCTGGGCTCGTCGTCCACCGTGGCGGGCAATGTCAGCAGCACATCAGGCACCATCACCCTGGCGGGCACCAACTCGGTCACGGGCAGCATCAGCTGTTCTTGCACGGTGCTCGTGTATTCAGGCAGCAGCATCGGCAGCACCTTGTCAGCCACGCTGTTAGACAGTTCTGCTGGCGCTTCCAGCTTTGGCGGCAACATCAACACCACCTCGGGCTACGCCATCATCGGTTCGGGCAGCACGGTGTATGGCAACGTCACGTCCACCGGCGGCAATGTCGACATCCGGCCCAACGCGACCATCAATGGCAGCGTCAGTTCAGGCGCCTGGGTGTATGCCTACAACGGCGTGAGCATCACGGGCACCACCAGCGGCGTGTACGTTAACAACGACCTCGGCACATCCACTTTTGGTGGCGCCATCACGTCCACCACAGGGTGGGTCAGCGTGGGCCCAAGCAGCACCGTGGCAGGCAGCATCACGTCTGCAGGTGCATTTGTGGTCGTGTACGGGTCGGCCATCGTCAATGGCAACATCACCAACACAGGTGGGAACATTGACTTGCGCGCAGCAGCGAAGGTCTATGGCTCGCTTACTTCAAGCGGGACGGTGTACATCTATAACGGCGTGACCGTGACGCGCGACGTCAAGGGTGTGGCCATCGACAACTCCTCGGGAACCTCAACCCTGGGCGGCAACGTCAGCGCCACCACGGGCCTCTTGGTCGTGGGCCATGACACCACCGTGGCGGGCGCCTTGTCGTCAACCACTGGCAACATTTACCTCTACGACCGAACCAGTGTCACCGGGGGCATCAGCTGCGATTGCACATTGAATGCGTACTCTTATGTCACGGTGGGCGGCGGCGTGAATGTCAATGCATTCGACAACAGCGCCGGGAACTACAGCACCTTCAACGCCTCGGTGCGTTCGCTCAGTGGCAACTTGGTGCTGGGCAATTACGGTGTGATCGCGGGTGATGCGATTGGTTCAGATAACGACATCTACCTGTACGGCAACAGCCGTGTTGGCAAGTGCTCGCGCACCAGAGGTGGCGTCGATCACATCTTCATGAATTCGGGCTCTCGCAGCGGCGCCGTGTGCTGTGGCACGGGCGGCAGTTGCGACACCACCTGTGTGAGCAACTCGAGTGGCGCCAGCATGCCGCCTATTTGCGCCACCTTGCCCGACCCGATGGCCGAATACCTGTTCAACCAGACCAGCTGGAACGGCACCACGGGCGAGGTGCTGGACACCTCTGGCAATGGCTGGAACGCCACCGCTGCGAGCTTGTCGTCCACCAAGCCCACCACCACCACCACGTCGCCCGCCATCGCGGGCTCGCCGGGCACGTGCGCCTACCCCGCGCTGACCCGGGGCAACAAAGACCATGTGGCGTTGCCACAGGCGTTTCCGCATCTGGGCGAGGGTGGCGACTTCACCGTCACCGCCTGGATCAAGAGCACCGATGTGAGCTTGCCTTATCAGCGCATTTTTGCCGATGACGAGGCCGGCACCACCGGTGGCAGCGTGGGTTTCGCCTTGAGCCTGGGTGACCCCGGTTCAGGCAAGCTGCGCTTCTACACGCGCGCGAGCAGCACCGCGAACCTGGACACCACGGTGGCCATCGCCAGCAACACCTGGTATTTCGTGGCCTTTGGCGTGGATGCCACCACCAAGACGAAATACATCTACATCTACAACACCAGCGGCGGCTTGGTGACATCCGCCAGCGCCGTGTACACGCTGCCTTGCTGTGCAACTGACCTGGGCGGAGATTCGGGTGTGGTGTCTGTGGGCGCCGAGACCAACTCGGCCACATCCGAAAACACCAGCACCTATGGCTTCAGCGGCAACATCGATGAACTGCGCGTCTATCCGACCTTGCTGTCCACAGCTGACCTCGCCCTGGTGCGGGCCAAGACCAACACCTGCAGCAGCACGCTCGACCACGTTGAGATACAGCACAGCACCGGCCAAGGGCTCACGTGCTCGCCGTCCACCTTCACGGTCAGGGCTTGTGCCAACGCCGCCTGCAGCAGCTTGTACACGGGCGGCGTGACGGGATCGTTCAAGGCGGGTGCCACGACGGTGGGCAGCATCAACATCAGCGCGGGCAACTCGAGCACATCGATCAGCACGCAAATCACCACGCCGGGCAATGTGCTCATGTCGGTGTCGGGGCAGAGCACCACTTGCAACTTTGGCAACCCGTCTTGCACGTTCACCGTGGCCGAAACCGGGCTGGTGATGAGCCTGGACCAAGCCAACCATGTGGCCGAGACGACGCGCACACTGACCATCCAGGCGGTGAAAAAATCTGACACGTCCACCTCGTGTGCACCAGCCTTTCAGGGCTCGCGCGATGTGACGTTCTCATGCGCCTACGACAACCCGGTGCTGGGCACCAAGGCCGTGGCGTTGACCAACAGTGCGCCAGCCACCGTGAGCTTGAGCTGCGGCGCGACGTCTGCGCAGGGTTCAGGTCAGAAGCTGGCCTTGAGCTTTGACGCCACAGGCACCGCCACCGCCACCGTGCGTTACCCCGACGTGGGCAAGGTGACTTTGAGCGGCACGTACGCGGGCTCTGCGGGCAACAGTGACACGGGCTTGAGCATGGCGGGCACCACATCTTTCATTGCTGCGCCGGCATCGTTCTCGGCCAGTGCCACTGCCGGGCCGATCAAGGCAGGCGACGACTTCAGCGCCACCATCACCGCCAAGACTGCCTCGGGCAATGTGGCGTCCAACTTCGGGCAAGAATCCGCCGTGGTCGGGGGCGCGAGCTATGCCACCGCCCCAGAAACCGCAAAACTGGCTTGGGCGCGCTACAGCCCCACCGGCACGGGCAGCAGCGATGGCTTGTTCTCGGTGGGCACCATGGGCAGCTTCAGCGGTGGTATGGCCACATCCACAGGCATGAACTGGACGGAGGTGGGCACTGGCACGCTCACCGCCACGCTGACCAGCGGCAACTACCTGGGCACCGGGCTCACCGCCACGGGCAGCACAGCGCCAGGTGGGGTGGGCACATTTGTGCCGCACCATTACCAGGTGGACGTGAGCCAAGGCTGTGGCACGAACTTCACTTACAGCGGACAGCCGTTTGGCGTTGTGGTGACGGCACTCAACAAAGCAGGCAACACCACCGTCAACCACGACGGCAGTGGCATGCTGTCGGCCAACCTGGCCATTGATGTGGAGCTGTCAGCGGTCAGCAACGGCAGCACAGGCAGCCTGAGCAACAAGACGGTGGTGTTGTCCAAGTTCGTCTTTGGCAAGGCCACGGTGGCTGCAGCATCGGGCGGGCCGGTCTTCACCTTCAACACCAAGCCCTATCTGCCCACATTGGTCACCATCCGGGCGGCAGATGCCAGGGCAACCAGCTCCAGCGGCTACACCGAAGGGGCTGTTAGCCTGCGCAGTGGCCGCATCAAGGTGTCCAACAAATTTGGGGCATCCGGCACTTCATTGACCGTGCCGGTACAGACCCAGTACTGGGCAGGGGTCAGCAGCAATGCCGGCGCAGCCACCTGGGTGGTCAACGACAAAGACAGCTGCACCGTGTTGCCCACCACGGCGGTGGTGATGGGCGGCTACTACAGCAGCACCGGCGCCAGCACAGCGGCCTGGCCCGTCACGGCGTCGGCCTTCAACCTCAAGTCGCCAGGCAACTTTGAGCTGACGTTGACCAAGTCCAATGCCAGTGCCACGGGCAGTGTCGACTTTGCCTTTGCGCTGGACAGCACCGCCACCGACCAGTCTTGTCTGAACCCAAGCCGCAGCAAAAGCGGCGCTACCACCGGTGCGGGCTTGCCTTGGTTGCGCGCGCAGTACGGCAGCACCTTTGGCTGCGCCGGCAGCGGCTATGACCGCGACCCTTCCGCGCGGGCCACATTCGGCGTCTTCTCGCCAGAGACCCAAAAGGCAGTCCATGTGCGCGACATCTTCTGAGCGCAGGCGGCAAGCGGGCTTCACCATGATCGAGCTGGTCGTCGTCTTGGTGCTGCTGGGCATCTTGTCGACCTTTGTGGCGCCCAGACTGCTGGCGGCCATCAGCTTGCAAGACGATGCCTGGCGCGATGAGCTGCAAGGCGCCTTGCGCTTCGCTCAGAAAAGCGCGGTGGCACGCAGGCGCCTGACCTGCGTGGCGATCAGCAACACCACCGTCAGCATCACGACCGCCAGCGACAACCCCGCCACCGCTTGCGCCGTGGCCATGACCGGCCCTGACGCCAAGAGCACCTATGCCACAGCGCCCAGCAGCCGCGCGATCACGACCGTATCGCCCGCAGGCGTCATCTATTTTCAGCCCGATGGCCGTGTGACCACAGACCTCGCCGGCAGCCATGCGGCCGACCGCACCATCAGCCTGACCGGCGTGGCCAACTTAGTGGTTTTGGGAGAGACCGGCCATGTCGAGTGAGCGCTTGCGCCAACGTGGCTTCACCTTGATCGAGATGGTCATGGCCATCGTCATCATCGGGGTGGGCTTGGCCGGCGTGATGGTGGCCTTCAGCCAAAGCGTGCGCAACAGCGCCGACCCGGTCTTGCGTAAGCAGTTGATGGCCGTGGCGGAAGAGCTGCTCGAAGAGGTGGAGCTCAAGCCGTTCGCGGTCGCGGCCAACACGACCGCGGGCTGCGCTCGAAGCACCTTCAACGACATCTTTGACTATGACAACTACGCCACATCGGGCCAGGTTTGCAATATCGATGGCGCTGCCATCTCGGCCCTCAATGGCATGAGCGTGCGCATGAGGGTGGTGGGCACGGCTTTGGGTGGCATTGGGGCGGCCGATGCGGCGCAGATCACGGTCACCGTCTCGCGTGGCACCGACAGCATCACCCTCACCGGCTGGCGAACGAACTACGCAAAATGAGTCGCCTCACACCTTCTTTGATCCTCACATCACGCGCTGCGCCTCAGCGGGGCTTCACCATGGTTGAGCTGATCATGGTGATCGTCATCATGGGCGTGATTGGCGCGGCCATGATGGCCTTCTTGCGTCCCGCCTTGAACGCCTACTTTGATGGGCGCCTGCGTGCCGACCAAGCCGACCAAGCAGATACCGCCTTGCGACGCATGCTGCGCGATGTGCGCCGTGCGGTGCCCAACTCCTTGCGCGTGCCTGCGGCGCAGTGCTTTGAGCTGGTGCCCACCACGTCAGGGGGGCGCTACCGCATGGCCCCCGATGTGAAGAACGACTCGCCGGTGGGCTGTGCCTCGGGCAGTTCCAACAACTGCTCGGCCTGGATCGACCCCAGCAACGCATCAGGCGGCTCGTCGGTGTTTGATGCGCTCACGCCTTTGTCGAGTACTCCGGTCGCGGGTGATTGGGTGGTGATCAACAACCAAAATGGCAACGACGTGTACGACGGCGTCAACCGATCGGCCATCTCGGTGGTGGCCAATGCGCCCCAAACCACCCAGGGCGTGCATCGGATCAACATGTCGGCCCTGCAGGTCTCACCGGGCTACGACGGGGGACGATTCCAGGTGGTCTCCAAAGACGAGCAGTCGGTGTTCTACATCTGCAGCGGCGCAGACGGCTCGGTCGATGCCCGCGGCAATGGCAAAGGCACGCTGTACCGGCTCAAACGCAACTTCACGGCCACCTACCCATCGAGCTGCCCTTCGACGGCCGGCGCGACGGTGCTGGCCACCCGCGTCAAGTCATGCGCTTTTGTGTACGACCCGAACCAAGGCGCCACGCAGCAAAGCGGCTTTTTGTGGATGGACCTGGAGCTGGCGTCCAACAACGAGTCATCGCACCTGGCGGTGGGTGCTCACGTGCTGAACGTGCCATGAACAAAGCCACGCAAGCCATTCGCCGCCATCGCACCCTGCGTCCTGCTCGGGGCTTTGGAGCGGTGGCCGCCATCATCATCTTGGTGCTGCTGGCCTCCTTGGCCGCCGCCATCGTGCGCTTGAGCTGGACGCAGCAAATCAACGCGGCGTCTGACCTGGCCGGCGCCAATGCCTTGCAAGCGGCAGGGGCTGGTGTGGAGTGGGGCATGTACCAAGCCCTGGTGACGGGCGGCAGTTTCAATGGCTGCAGCAACGGCACTCAGACCCTGGACTTGCGCAGCACCATGGGCGTGTGGGTCACGGTGACGTGCAACAGCACGTCTTATGTCGAAGGGGCTGCGGCCAATGGCTCGGATCGCCTGTTGCGCACCTATGTGATCGACGCATGGGCCTGCAATGGCACGGCCACGTGTCCTGACGACACCAAGTCCAGCGGCGCGCTGTACGTCGAGCGCCGCCGTCAGGCCATCGTCACCGACAAGCTCACCACCGATCAGTGAGCCAGGCCCGGCGTGACGCCTGCTGGCGGCAGCACCGCCCAGGCCACGGCCACTGTGTAGGGCTTGCCCATCCAGCTCGTTTGCACCTTGAGCACAGGCTGAGCCTTCAGCTTGGGGAAGCGTGCCAACAAAGGCGCCACTTGCTCGCGGCTGTCGGCCGGCAGGTCCGCCACGCTCACCTCGCCACGACCCATGAGCCACACGAACAGCGCGCCGTCACGGTCGACCTGGGCGGGCGTGAGCCACAGCGACTCGCTGAAGTCGGCGTCGTAAAACACCGATGGCCGCTCTGGGCTGGCGTGCGCGATGCTGCCGGCCAGGAACTCTTCGCCCGCCACGATGCGCAGAGGCTGACCCGTTTGCGCATGCCACTGCGTGCTCAAGGCTTGCATCACCTCGCGTCCGGGGTAGCTCGTGCGGTCCAGCTTGTGCTTGAACTGGGGCGCCCACATGCCGATGCCGGCATACAAGCCTGCAAACAGCATCACACAGGCCGCGCAGCCCATCGCGAACCGGCGAAGCTCGCCGACTTGTGGGGTGCGCCAGGCCAGGTACAGCGGTGTGATGCACAAAAAGAAGGGCGAGGCCCACATGTGCACCAGCTTGGCTTGCGCCACCGTGGCCGCGCTCATGATCAGCAACAAGGGGCCGGCGGCCAGCGTGAACAACAGCCAGCGTTGCGCATGGCTGCGTGTGCTGCGCTGTGCGGGCCCCAGGCTGCGCAACAGCAGCCAAGCTGGCAGCAAGGTGAGCACCTGGGTGAACACAAAGCTGGCGAACTCGCCGGCCCATTGGCCGCTTTGGGCCAGCTCCTCGCTGTGTCCACGGCCTACAGCGTAGTGCAGCGTGGGCCAATCGAGCGCCATCGCCCACCGCACATGCGGTGACACCACCGCCGCAAACACGGCGATGGCCAGCCACGGGCCGGCCGTGCGCCAGTGGCGTCGTGCGGCCGGCAGAATCAAGGCATACACAAACAGGCTGGCAGGCAAAAGCATGAAGGCGTATTTGCCCAGGGTACCCAGCCCGCTGCACAGCCCCAAGCCCAGCCACCACGCCAGGCCACCGCGCTGCAAGGCGTGCCAGCCGCACAGCGAGCCCCAAGCCCACAGAGGGAACAGCACCACGTTGGCGTTGAATTCCACCCCGGAGTAGCTCACGTAGTGGATGCCGCTCATGGCCATCAAGCCCAGCGTGGCCAGGCGGCTGCCCAGCAGCTCTCGCCCCAACAGCCAGTTGGCCCACAGCGCGCTGCTGACCATCAGCTGCGACAGCAGGTAGAGGCTGCCATCGTGCGGACCGAAGCGCATCAGGTCAGCCGCCCAGCCCGACAGGGGCGGGTGCTTGTAATAACCCCATTGCCATTCGCGCCCCCAGGCCAGCGCCTCGACCACGTCCAGCGGCAGGTTGTGGTTGAGCAGCGCGGGCATGAGCGTCCACAGCAAGCCATGGACGAGGAGCAAGACCGTGGCCAACTGGCCATTGCTCAAGGGGCCCCACAAGGGGCGGTCGCGTTCAGACAGGGGCACGGAAGGCAAAGGGCAAGGTGAGGGATGGCGCGATTGTAGGCAGTGACTCACCTCGCCGCTGTTTCCCCGAGCCTGGGCCCCAGGCCTGCGCGATCACACCATGGCCATGTCGGCCAGGGACATCTGTGTGGGCTGCGGTTCTGTTTGATGCGACTGGCTGTGCGCCAGCAGCAGGGCGCCAAACGCTGCCTCGGGCAGGGGGCGTCCCAAGTGGTAGCCCTGGGCCTCGTCGCAGCCGTGGTCACGCAGGAAGTCGGCTTGCGCCGCGCACTCCACGCCTTCGGCCACGATGCCCACCTCTAGGCGATGCCCCATGGCGATCAAGGCCGCCACCAATCGACTGTCGCCGCTGGAGGCTGGCACGGCGCTCAGGAAGCTGCGGTCGAGCTTGAAACGGTCCACCGGCAGCTCGCGCAGGTAGGCGAAGCTGGAGTAGCCCACGCCGAAGTCGTCGATGGCGATGCCCACGCCCAGGGCGCGCAGTTGCTGCAACACGTCGGCCGCACGCAGCGACTCACGCACGATCACGCTCTCGGTGATCTCCAGCTCCAGGGCGGTGGCCGGCAGGCCGCTTTCGCGCAGTGCACGGGCCACCGTGTCCACGATGTCGGGGCGCTCCAGTTGCACCGCCGACAAATTGACGGCCATGCGCAGCGGCCAGCCTGTGCTGATGCGCCAGCCTTGCGCCATGGTGCAGGCGCGGTGCAGCACCCATTGGCCCATGGGCACGATCAGGCCGGTCTCTTCGGCCATGGGGATGAAGTCCACGGGAGGCACCAGCTTGCCGCCATGCTCCCACCTCAGCAGGGCTTCTGCGCCGGTGATGCGTCCGCTGGCACAGTCGAACTGGGGCTGAAAGTGCAGGCGAAGCTCGTCGCGCTCCAGGGCCTTGTAGAGGTCGTTTTCCAGCACCAGCGTGTCGGCCGTGGGTGCTTGCATCTTGTCGTTGTAGACCTGCACGCGGTTGCGGCCTTCGCTCTTGGCTTGGTACATGGCCAGGTCGGCATGGCGCATCAAAGTGATGGCGTCGAGGCCGTGCTCGGGGTAGAGGGCCAAGCCGATGCTGGGCGTCACGCGCAGCTCGTGAGGGCCGATGCGCAGTGGCTCTGCAAAGGCCTCCAGCAACTTGGCCGCCACGCGCTCGCCGTCGCCGTGCTCGGCAATGCGGGGCAGCAGCACCACGAACTCGTCGCCCCCCAAGCGCGCCACGATGTCAGACGTGCGCATGGCCGCACGCAGTCGGCGTGCCACTTCGATCAACACGTTGTCGCCAATGTGGTGCCCCAGGCTGTCGTTGATCTTCTTGAATCGGTCCAGGTCCAAGAACATCATGGCCATGGCTTGCCCATCGCGCTCGGCCAGCGCCAGGCAGGCCTTGAGCTGCTCTTGCAGCATGTTGCGGTTGGGCAAGGCGGTGAGCGAATCGTGCAGCGCCATGTGCTGCAGCTGGTTCTCGGCATCGCGCCGCGACGTCACGTTGTGCGCCATGGCCACGTAGCCGGTCAGCTCGCCGTGGTCGTTGGTCAACTCAGTCACCGACATTTCGGCGACCATGGCGTTGCCGTCGGCGCGAATCAGGTTCCACTCGGTGGGCAGGCCGGGCGACTCTTGCGCCAGTTGTGCCAGCACATTGAGCGTTTGCTCAGGCTGGTTGGTGCGCAGGGCCAGCAGCCGTGCGCGTTCGGTGACCTGGTCCGGGTCAAAGTAGCGCTGCATGTTGCTGCGCCCGACCAGCTGGTGTGCCTTGTGGCCCAGCAGCTGCTCACCCGCTGGGTTGATGGTTTCGATGACGCCGGCTTTGTTCAGCACCAAGATGGCGTAGGGCGCGTTGTGCACGATGACGCGGCGCATCTCGTCCACCTCGCCCAACTGCCGTTGGGCCTGCACGATGGCGCGCTCGGTGACTTCTTGGGCGCTGAGGTCGCGCAGCACTGCGATGTACTGCTTCTGCTCGTCGATCACCATCTCGCTGACCGACATCTCCAGCGCAAATGGCCGGCCATTGGCTCGCAGGCCTTCGGTGCGGCGCCCCATGCCTTCCAGGCCCACGCACTGCACCTGCAAAAACGCATCCACGCGCTGTCCCACCTGGCCTTGTCCAGCCAGGGGAATGATTTTGTTGAGGTGCGCGCCCACCAGTTCGGCGCAGGTGTGGCCGAACATGTGGCACACCGCTTGGTTGACGCTGATCAGCCGGCCCGCAGGCGAGATGGTGATGATGCCGTCGGCGGTGTGGTCGAGCAGGGCGCGCAGGCGCTCTTCGCTGTGGCGTGCCTGGTGGCTCATGCGTTGCGCCAAGTCGCGGCTGTGCGCTTGCCAATAGGCGCCACCCAGCATGGCCCACCACAAGCCCAAGGAGCTGACCACCCCGGTGCCCAGCAGCGCCAAAGCAAACGGGTGCCAGGGTGAGGGCTCTGTGCCTTGAGGCGTCTGGGCCGTGCTCGCCCACCACCAGCACAACACGCTGGTCAGCAGTCCGACGGCCAGTGCCATCCATGCGGCTGTGTTCAGCCAGGCAGACGCATGATGGGTCTTTCGAAAATCGATCGGCATCCAGGGTCCTTGATCCACCGCCACGCACCTGACTGGGGCGTGCGTGCAAGGGTGGTATCGGCAGCGGATGCCGTTTGCTTAACGGCCAGGGGCGGTGTTTCGCCTCACAACAGCCCCTGATGGCGACTGTGACCGGCCTGCCCGGTTCAGCGCTCGCGTGCCATTGCCATCAAGCGTGCCACGCGCTCTTCGGTGGCCGGGTGGGTGGAGAACAGGCTGCGCAAGCCCCCGCCGGAGAGCGGGTTCATGATCATCATCTGGGCCGTTTCAGGGTGCGCCTCGGCCGCGTTCAGGGGGATGCCCTGGGCGTAACGGTGGATTTTGTCGAGCGCGCTGGCCAGGGCTTGCGGGTCGCCACTGATCTCGGCACCGCCCCGGTCGGCCTCGAACTCGCGGGCGCGGCTGATGGCCATCTGGATCAGACTGGCTGCCAAGGGCGCCAGGATGGCAACCGCGATGCCGGCGATCGGGTTGGCCGGACGGCCGTGTTCATCTCGTCCACCGAAAAACGCAGCGAAGTTGGCCAGCATCGAGATGGCGCCGGCCATGGTGGCGCTTACGGTGCTGATCAAGATGTCGCGGTGTTTGACGTGGGCCAGCTCGTGCGCCATCACGCCGCGCAGTTCCCGGTCGCTCAGCACATTGATGATGCCGGTGGTGGCGGCCACCGCCGCGTGCTCGGGGTCGCGGCCTGTGGCGAAGGCGTTGGGGGCGGCCTCGTCGATCAGGTAAACCTTGGGCATGGGCAACTCGGCACGCTGGGCCAGCTCACGCACCATGGCGTAAAAACGCGGCGCCGAGGTCTCGTCGACCTCGCGGGCGTTGTACATCTTGAGCACCAACTGGTCCGAAAACCAGTAGCTGTAGAAGTTCATGCCCACGGCCACCAGCAGGGCCAGCAGCATGCCCGTGCGGCCACCGATCATGGCGCCAATGGCCATGAAGAGCGCGGTGATGGCCGCCATCAGGACGGCGGTTTTCATCAAATTGAACATCTGGAGGCAATCCTTTTCACGTGGCGGGTGGCATGCACCCAAGGCGTCAGTGCAACAAATGGGCGCAACCCCTGGCCCTTTCAAGGGGCGAGGTCAGATGTTTGCACGACTTCATTGCACCCCGTTGGATGAGGGGTAACGCGGATGGTTCCGTCCAGCGGCCGCCGGTGAAAATGGATCACCCGCACCGTCAAACGCGGGGCATTCAAAATCCTGGAGGAAATCATGATGATCCGCAACATCGCGGCCGCTCTGGCCTGCTTGACGATCGGGGGCGCGCACGCCCTCAATGCCCAAGATGTGAGCAAAGTGGGCGACTACGCCGGCAGCGCCGTCGACCTCAACAACGCGGGGCAGGTGCTGCTCCGTGTCGACACCACGGGCTTTGCGGTGAGCAATCCTGTCACGGGCGCGACGCAAACCGTGTCGCTGGACGCTGCGCTCAAAGCGCAAGGCTTCACCACCTTGACCGCGAACGACATCAACAACGTGGGTCAGGTCACAGGCTTCCTCAACGACACGACGCCCTTTTTGTGGTCGCCCGGCAAGGGCTATCAGGTGCTGCCGGTGGGCTTCGGTGGCGTCTTCGTGAACGACACCGGCGTGACCGTGGGCCCCAAGGGCACCTGGTCAGCGGCCACGGGCGCGGTGACCTTGCCCTTCAATGGGTTTGTCAGCTCGTTCAACAACGCGGGGCAGGTGTCCACCATCAACAGCTACATCCCCTACGTGGGCAACCCGGGCGGGACGGCCATCGTGCAGGTCTTGTCTCCCGCGGGCGCGGTGCTGTTTCAGCGGAACTACACCCTGGAGGGCGCTTTGGGCCCCAGCCAGGCCGACCAGCAAAACACCCCTGACTCGGCCCTGCTCAATGACCAGGGGCAATTGGCCTTGGCCTATGTGGGCGTGAAGGCCTGGGGCGCCCGCACTGATTTTTACAGCAGCTTGAGCGTGCAGCCAACAGGTGAGTCCGTTGCTGCTTTGTCGCTCAACAACAAAGGCGAGCTGTTGGGGTATCCCAGCTTCAATGCCGCGTTCCCCCTTGAGTCGGCGCCTTACTTGTTCACGGGCAAAGAGCGGGCCGTGAGCTTGAACGCTGTCATGGGTTACCCGCGCGCCACGGTCATTAGCGACAAGGGGGTGATCCTCCAACCCAATGGCACCACGTACAGCCTGTATCGCTACGTGCCGGGCTCCAATGTGCAACTGCCCGTCGGCACCGGCGCCGGTTTGCTGGCCCAGTACAGCAACACAGGCCTGTTTGGCAGCAAGGTGGTGCTGACCCGCGCCGAGAACCCCTCGTTTGACTGGGGCAAGGGGCGCCCAGCCACGGGCGTGACCAGCGATTTCTTCTCGGTCAAATGGACCGGGCAGCTTGAAGCAGAAGAGGGCGGTGTCTACAGCCTGCGCACCGTGAGCGACGACGGCGTGCGCGTCACCGTCGATGGCAAGGTGGTGATCAACAACTGGCGCTCGCACAAAGAGGCCACCGACACCAGCGTCGAGCTGACATTCGATCGCGCCTCACGCCACACCATCATGGTCGAGTACTACGAGCTGCTGGGCAACGCCAAGCTGCAGTTGAGCTGGCAAAAGCCGGGCTCGACCGTGTTTGAGCAGATCCCCACCACGCGCTTGTACCAGCCTTGAGCCAGCGGCCCTTTCGGGGCCGTTTGGCTGCTCGGCCGCTCAGCCCAACTGCTGTGGCAGCGCGCCCGAGCGCAGGAAATCACCTGCGCTGACCCGCTTGCCGCCAGCCCGTTGCAGGGTGTGCAAGGCCAAGGCATGTTCACCACAGGCCACAACCAAGGTGTCGCCCTGCGCGTGTAAAACGCTGCCAGGGGCGCCGCTGGCAGGCACCACGCTGGCTGCCCACAGCTTGATCACCTCGGGGCCCTTGCCTAGGTCCACCGTGAAGGTCGTGCCAGGGAAGGGGTCGAAGGCGCGCACACGGCGCGCGATCTCGGTCGCGGCTTGCGTCCAGTCGATCGCGGCTTCGGCCTTCTCGATCTTGTGCGCGTAGTTCACGCCTTCGCTGGGTTGGCGTGTGGCGCGCAGGCCGCCGCATGCGGCCAGCTCCAGGGCTTCGACCACCATGCGGGCACCCAAGCTGGCGAGCTGATCGTGCAGCAGCGCGGTGGTGTCTTGCGGGCCAATGGGGGTTCGCTCCACCAGCAACATGTCGCCCGTGTCCAGGCCGGCGTCCATCTGCATGATGGTGATGCCGGTCTCGGCATCGCCGGCTTCAATCGCCCGGTGGATGGGCGCCGCACCACGCCAGCGCGGCAGCAGCGAGCCGTGGATGTTGAGGCAACCCAGGCGGGGCAGGCTCAAGGTCCATTGCGGCAGGATCAGGCCATACGCCGCCACCACCATCACATCGGGTGCGGCGGTTTGCAGCGCGGCTTGCGCCGCTGCGGCCTCTTCGGGGTATTTGCCGTCCAGGCGCAGGCTGTGCGGTTGCGCCACAACAATGCCGTGTGTTTGGGCCACTTGCTTAACCGGCGAGGCCTGCAGCTTCATGCCACGCCCTGCGGGCCGGTCGGGCTGGGTCAACACCAGGGGCACGTCAAAGCCAGCGGCCAAAATGGCCCGCAGCGCTTCGCTGGCAAATTCAGGCGTGCCGGCAAACGCGACCTTCAAACGCCCGCTCATGCTTCCTCGTCGCGGGTGCGTTTGACCATTTTTGTTTTGATGCGGTTGCGCTTGAGTGGCGAGAGGTATTCCACAAACACCTTGCCCAGCAGGTGGTCGAGTTCGTGCTGCACGCACACGCCCAGCAATTCTTCGCCATCGAACTCGTAAACCTCACCGTTGCGGTTTTGGGCCCGCACGCGGATTTTGGCGTGGCGCTCCACCTTGTCGTAAATGGTGGGCACCGACAAGCAGCCTTCTTCCCACACGATCATGTCAGCGCTGGCCTGGATGATTTCGGGGTTGATCAACACGAGTGCATCGTTGCGCTCTTCGCTGGTGTCGATCACGACAATGCGTTCATGCACATTCACCTGCGTGGCAGCCAGGCCCACGCCCTTGGCCTCGTACATGGTCTCCAGCATGTCGTCCACCAACTGGCGCACACGGGCGTCAATCTCTTTGACGGGCTTGGCCACCGTGTGCAGGCGGGCGTCTGGGTATTGGAGGATGGGCAGCAGGGCCATGGTCGGGAAATCAGCGAGAAGGTTGTGGAAGCTGCGCAACGTGTGCTCGCGCGAGGGGCCCGGATCGGCTGGTAACACGGGGCAATTTTCGTTGCGACCGCTCGGCTTTTGCGGGCAGAATCAAATGATCATTGACGAGATTTTGCCGAATTTGTGCCCACCGCGTCAGCCACGGGTGTCTTCGGCCGGTAATTGGAGACAGTTTTCATGACCCAGCGATCGCTGACCCAAGGGCAGGCAGGCGGACCCGTATTGAAGCGTTCAACCCGCGCCCTGAGTGTATCGGCGCTGCTGGCGCTGTCTGCGCTGGGCGGCTGGGTCAACGTGGCACACGCCGCTGAGGGCCCCAATTTCCCCATCAGCGCGCAGCAAAAGGCCACCGCGCAGCAGGTGTCCGAGGCCGGCGTGCCTTTGTCTGAGCTGTCACCCAATGCGCCCGATTCATACACCATCAAGCGTGGCGACACGCTGTGGGGCATCTCGGGCCTGTTCCTCAAGTCGCCTTGGCGCTGGCCAGAGCTGTGGGGCATGAACCTGCAGCAAATCCGCAACCCGCACCTCATCTTCCCAGGCCAGTTGCTGTACCTGGACAAGAGCAATGGCCGCGCCCGCCTGCGCGTGGGCCAGCCTGTGGGTGACGGTGGCAACGGCAAGCTCAGCCCGCGTGTGCGCGAGGGCAGCCTCGAAGATGCGATCACCACGGTGCCTGTGCACCTGCTTGAGCCCTTCTTCAACGAAGCCGTCATTTTTGACAACAGCGATGACCTGCTCCATGCGCCCCGCGTGGTGGCCACGCAAGAGGGCCGCGTGATGCTGTCGCGTGGCGAAACCGCTTACGTGCGCGGCGAGCTGGGTGGCCGCCGAGAATGGCGCCTGTTCCGCGAGCCCAAGCCCCTGCGCGACCCCACCACCCAAGAGGTGCTGGGCTACGAGGCGCAGTACGTGGGCACGCTGGCCCTGACCCGCGAGGGCGCCGAAGGCACCGGTGCCGATGGCAAGCCGGTGGTCATCCCATCGACCTTCGTGGTCAACAGCATCCGCCAGGAAGCCTCGGTGGGCGACCGCCTGGCGCCTGTGCCACCGCGTGAGTTCGACAACCTGGCCCCGCACGCGCCCAAGCAAGATGTGGCCGGTCAGATCGTGTCCATCTATGGTGACTCGCTCAGCGCGGGGCAAAGCCAGATCGTCAGCCTGAACAGGGGCACGCGAGACGGCCTGGAGCGTGGCCACGTGCTGGCCCTGTGGCGCGATGGCAAGGTGGTGCGCGACATGACCTTGCCCGACAAGCCGCAGATGAAGCTGCCCGACGAACGCCATGGCGTGCTGTTCGTGTTCCGCGTGTTCGACCGCATGTCGTACGCGCTGATCATGAACGTGAAAGAGCCGGTCAAGCCTGGCGACCGCTTCACCCAGCCTTGATGTTTTGATTGTTGCCAGACGCGGGCCAGCGAAGCCTGCGCTGGCTTCGGGTGCCGCCACCGTGTTGGCGCCCGCGTGAGAGCCACACCCCATGATCGATCAGGAGGAATTGCGCGCTTGGCTGCGCCTGGTGCTGACGCCCCACGTCGGCCCACGCACCGCGCGCAAGTTGTTGGCCGCGCTGGGCTCGCCCCAGGCGGTGTTTGACGCCACGCCCGATGCCTTGGCGGCCTTGGTGTCCAAGCGCGAAGCCAAGTCTTTGCGCGAGGCTACGCCAGACTTGGCCGAGCAGCTTCAGGCCACGCTTGACTGGCTGGCTGCCGCACCGTTGGGTGACGATGGGCAGCCCACGCGCTTCGCCTTGACGCTGGCCGATGCCCGCTACCCGGCAGCCTTGCTGCAGGCCGAAGACCCGCCCTTGATCTTGTTTGCGCAGGGCCGTTTGGCCTTGTTAGACGCCCCTGCCGTGGCCTTGGTGGGCAGCCGCAGTCCTACGCCCCAAGGGCACGACAACGCCCGCGCCTTTGCCTGCGCCTTGAGCCAGGCCGGCGTGACCGTGGTGTCTGGCTTGGCACTGGGGATCGATGGTGCGGCGCACGAAGGCGCGCTGGAGGGCCTGCCGCCGGCGCCTCGGCCGGGCCGCCCGGGCAGCACCATCGCGGTCGTGGGCACGGGCTTGGACCGCGTCTACCCCAAAAAGCACCTGGCGCTGGCGCACCGGCTGGCTCAAGACGGCCTGTTGCTGAGCGAGTTCACCCTGGGCACGCCGCCGCTGCCGGCCAATTTCCCTAAGCGCAACCGCATCGTGGCAGCGCTCTCGCGCGGCACCTTGGTGGTCGAGGCGGCCTTGCAATCGGGCTCACTCATCACCGCGCGGCTGGCGCTGGAGTTGGGGCGCGAGGTCATGGCCATTCCTGGCTCGATCCATTCGCCGCAATCGCGGGGCAGCCACGCGCTGATCAAGCAAGGCGCCAAGCTGGTCGAGACCGCGCAAGACGTGCTGGAAGAGCTGCACCTGGGCCAAGCGCCTTCGGTGTCGCCAAACGATGCACAAGCCAATGGCCCTGCAGACACCGCAGAAGCCCATGAAGACGCCCTGCTGGCGGCGATGGGCTACGACCCGGTCAGCCAAGAAGCCTTGTCGGCCCGCACCGGCATGGGCCCGGCCGAGCTGGGCGCGCGCTTGCTGGAGCTTGAGCTGATGGGCCAGGTGGCGCGTTTGCCTGGGCAGCTGTTCCAGCGCTCAGCGTCGGCTTGAGCCGAGCGGCCCCTTCGGCTTCTGACGGCGCCCATCGGTGATACAAACGCGGCGTGAGCACCTTGATCAAGCAGCTGGGCCTGTCGCCCTACGAACCCGTGATGGCGGCCATGCAGGCCTTCACCGAAGCCCGCCTCGACGACACGCCTGACGAGCTTTGGGTGGTCGAGCACCCGCCGGTGTTCACGCAAGGCCTGGCCGGCAAAGCCGACCACGTGCTGTTCAACCCGCTCGGCCCCGACCACATCCCCGTGGTGCAAACCAACCGGGGCGGGCAGGTGACGTACCACGGCCCCGGGCAGGTGGTGGCCTACCCGCTGCTGGACCTGCGCCGACGCGGCTACTTCGTCAAAGAGTACGTGTTCAGGGTCGAGCAGGCCGTGCTCAAAACGCTGGAAGGCCTGGGCGTGACCGGGCACCGCGTGGCGGGTGCGCCGGGCAT
>CANCFV010000007.1 GCA_947377275.1 Burkholderiales bacterium
GCCGCCGGCATCACCAGCAGCGCCTTCCCCAAGGTGCTGCGCGTGGGCGGGGTGGACTGCACCACCAGCTACCTGCACCAACCCGGCGACGCCCGCGATGGCGTGACGGTCAACGTGCCCATCTTCGCGCTCAACCAGGTCAGCGACGAGACCGGCGAATGGCTGGTGCCCGGCATGCTCAAGGACAAGGTGCTGGCGCTGGTCAAGAGCCTGCACCAACGGCCCCGTTCGCGCCTGGTGCCCTTGCCCGATTACGCCCAAAGTTTTGTGGACACGGCCGCGTTCGGCAAAGGCAGCCTCATGGACGTGCTGCTCAAGGCCGTGCGCGACAAGACCCAGCTAGATGTGAAGCGCGCCGACTTCAAGCTCGACACCTTGTCGCCCCACCTGTTCATGAACTACCTGGTGGTGGACGAGCACGGCCGCCAATTGGGCATGGGCCGCAACCTGCCTGCGCTCAAGGCCGAGTTGGGCGCGTTGGCGCGTGGTGCTTTCCAGGCTTTGGCCGCGCTCAAGGCGCAAGCGGTGGTCGATGCAGGTGCAGGCGGTGTGGCCGAGCCAGCTGCGTCTGTTGGACAGCGCTCAGGTGCTTCGCTGGGATCAGGCCAAGGCCGCGCCCACGGTGGTGGCGTCAACGAGGCAGCGCAGGGCGGTCGCGCGGGGCCACAGCGTGTGGCAGGCGAGCGAGCAGGGGCTACACCGGCCAAGCCTGTTGCGGCCCAAGCCTTGACCGACTGGACCTTTGGCGAGTTGCCTGAGCTGATGGAGATCACCCGTGGTGGACACACCCTGATTGGCTTCCCCGCCCTGATCGACAAGGGCCAGCACGTCGAGATCGAGGTGTTCGACGAGCCCGCTGTGGCCGCCGCCAAGCACCGTGCCGGCCTGCGCCGCCTGGTGGCTTTGCAGATCAAGGAACCGCTGAAGTACCTTGAGAAAAACATCCCCGATCTGCAAAAGATGGCGATGGCCTTCATGCCTTTGGGCACCGTTGAAGAGCTGCGCGAGCAGATCATCGACGTGGCGCTGGACCGCGCTTACCTGGCCGACCCTTTGCCCAAAGACGCCGCCACCTTCAAGGCCCGCGTCGAAGAGGGCCGCACGCGCTTGAACCTGATCGCGCAAGAGGTGGCCCGTCTGGCCGGCGGCATCTTGATTGAATACGCCGCCGCCGCGCGCAAGCTCAAAGACGCCCGCCCACCCAAAGACGTGTCGGATGATGTGACCGGGCAGTTGCAACGGCTCATGCCCAAGCGCTTTGTGGCGCAAACCAGCTATGCGCAACTGCAACACTTTTCGCGCTACCTCAAGGGCATCACCTTGAGGTTAGACAAGCTCAAGGCCGACGCCGCCCGCGACGCCCAGCGCCTGAGCGAGCTGCGCCCCTTGGACCAACGCCTGGTGCGCCGCCTGGCCGAGCTCAAGGGCACGCACGACGCGCGGCTGGACGAGTTCCGCTGGCTGCTTGAAGAACTGCGCATCAGCCTGTTCGCCCAAGAGCTGCGCACGCCGCAGCCCATCAGCGTCAAGCGCATCGAAAAGGTGTGGGCGCAGATCAGCAACTGAAGTATTTTCATCAAAAGTTAGCGCGCCTTGCCAAAAGAGGTCAAAACGCGTTATACTAGCTTTCTCAGTCGGGGCGTAGCGCAGCCTGGTAGCGCATCTGCTTTGGGAGCAGAGGGTCGTGAGTTCGAATCCCACCGCCCCGACCATCAAACGTGAGAAGGCCAGCAAGTTCAGCTTGCTGGCCTTTTTCACATCTGCACACAGCAATACACCTTCGTTTTGCCCCGCGTGATTGCCTCTTCGGCCTGGCCCGCTCTTCAGCCTTGAAGCGTGCACCCGTTCGATCTGAACAAAAGCCCGCCGCACTGCGCCGATCGAATCGCCAACCCGACAAGGGGGCAGGGCATGCCAGGTTACGAAGTCAAACACACCGAGGTGGCCATCACGGGCACCGAGGGTCTCCACATCCGCTCCTTGCTCGATCGCCAGCAGTTCGCCGACCCGCAAGGTGAGGCCGAAGCCATCGGCATCTCATCGGCCATGTGGCCCTTGTTTGGCCTGCTGTGGCCCTCATCGCAGCAACTGGCGTCTTACATGATGGCGCGACCCGTGATCGACAGCGAGCGCATCCTGGAAGTGGGCTGCGGCTTGGCCTTGGCCAGCATGGTCTGCCACCGCCGAGGTGACGATGTCACGGCCAGCGACTGCCATCCGCTCACCGGCGCATTCCTGCTCGAAAACCTGGCCCTCAATGACATGGCCCCGATGGCCTACCGCCATGGTGATTGGGGTGCCGACGAAGACATCGCACCCACCCACCACTACCCCATGGTCGCGGGCCGCTTCGATCTGATCATGGGCAGTGACGTGCTTTACGAGCGCGACGACATCGGCCACCTGCCGCGCTTCATTGAGCGCCACGCCCAAGAGGTCTCTGAGGTGTTGATCGTGGACCCCAACCGCGGCAACCGCAGCGCCTTCAACCGCCGCATGGCGCAGATGGGCTACGCCCTCGAAGAAATTGCGCTGCAGCAGCCTTTGGCAGATGGCGCGGCCTACCGTGGCCGCATGCTGCGCTACCGCCGCCAGTCGAGCGCCGCCCTGTCTTGACCGGCTTGAGCCGGCACAGCGCCGGCCTCAAGCCGATGCCGACGTGCCTTGTGGCGCTGCCAGTTGCCTCAGCAAAAATGGCTTGACCGCGTCGATCACACCCTGTGGGTTGTCGGCGAACGGGAAATGGCCACTGTCTTTGAGCAGCACGACCTCTGCCTTGGGAAAGGTTTCTTGCTGCTGGGTGGCGTACCGCGCTGGCAGATACGGGTCGGCCTCACCCCACACCACCAGCGTGGCCGGGTTGATGGGCTTGAGCATTTGGGCCAGTAACTTCGTGCGCTCAGGGGCGTCGCTGGTGGCGCGGTAGAGCTTGAGGATGGCGCTGCGCGTGGCGCTGTCCATGTCGTCGTACATGCGGTCGATGAAGGCCTGAGGCAGGCCGCGTGGCGAGCCCTTGCGCAGCGACCAGCCAAAGCCAGACCGGTTTGTCAGCAGCATTTGCAGCTCACCCAAGATGGGCGTGCGCCAAATGCGCGCCATCGTGTGCCAACGGTAGCCCTTGAGCACGCCGGTGTTGACAAGTGTCAGGCTGCCCAGCGCCAAAGGGTTCATGGCTGCCCAGGTCAGCCCCCAGGGCCCGCCGAAGTCATGCAGGACCAGGTGGGTGCGCACGACACCCATCAGGCGCAAGGCCTCGCCCAGGAAGGTTGCCCCACCCTCGACCGAATACGGAAAAGCCTTGGGTTTGTCGGCCTTGCCAAAGCCTGGCATGTCGAAGGCGATGACGCGGGCATGCGGCGCCACGGCTTGCATCAGCTCGCGCCAGTCTTCACACGAGCCAGGGTTGCCGTGCACGAACACCACCGCCTCGGTGGCGCGCAGGTCAGCGCCGCCTTGCAGCACGCGTGTGTTCACACCGCAGACCGTCAGCGTCGAGGTCTGGATGGGCCAAAAGGCATTGCTTGGGTTGCTCATGCGCGTGCCTCGCTGGTGGCCTCAGCCTTGAACCACATAACCTTCGCCACCGATCGCCTGGCGCAGCGTGTCAGCGGTCAAGGTTGACTGCACAACGACTTTGCCCTGGCCCAGGTCCACCGAGACCTCGGCTTGCGCGTCGAGGGCATGAACAGCCGCGGTCACGGCCTTGACGCAGTGCTGGCAGCTCATGCCGGCCACGTTCAACTCGGTGGTGGTGCGCTCACTCATGTGGTCTCCTGTGGTGTGTCAATGCGCCGGGGGGCAGCCCAGTCCATACTGTCAGCTTAACCCCACTTTGAACGCCAAGCATGTCAGCCATTCAGCCGCCATTGCCCGCGCCATTGGCCGCCGCGCCCGTGGGGCCGGGCGGTGCGCCTGAGTCTGTTCAGTTGCTGGTGCGTGGCATGACCTGTGCGGCCTGCGTGGGCCGCGTCGAGCGCGCGCTGCGCAAAGTGCCTGGCGTGCAAACCGCGCAAGTGAACTACGCGACCGAAGTGGCTTCGGTGGATTGGGTTGCTGACGGCACGGAACACGCACCCCAGCGCCTGGCCGAAGCCATTGAAGCTGCAGGCTACCAAGCCCAGGTTCAAACCAGCGATGCCCCACCGCATGAACAGGCCGAAGGCCCTTGGCACACCTGGGGTCCCGTGGTGCTGGGTTTGCTGGCCAGCGTGCCACTGATGTGGCCCATGCTGTGGGGCCGACACGACTTCTGGCCCGCTTGGTTTCAGTTCGCCCTGGCCACGCCCGTGCAGTTCGGGCTGGGCTGGCGTTTTTACAAGGCCGGCTGGGCCGCTTTGAAAGACCGCAGCGGCAACATGGACCAGCTCGTCGCCCTGGGCACCTCTGCGGCATGGGGCTTGTCTTGCTGGTTGTGGTGGTCGCACAGCGCCGCGGGCGGCTCAACGACTGAGCTGCATCACGCCGGCGGGCATGGCCAAGCGCCAGCGCTGTATTTCGAGTCGTCGACCGTGGTCATCACGCTGGTGCTGCTGGGCAAGGCGCTGGAGGCGCGGGCCAAGCGCCAAACCTCTTCTGCCATTCGCGCCCTGCAATCGCTCAGGCCCAGCGTGGTGCACCGTCTGGGCCCACAAGGTGAGGTTGACGCCCCTTTGGCGCAGGTCATGGTGGATGACGTCCTGGTGGTTCGCCCGGGCGAGCGCATCGCCGCCGACGGCGTGCTGGTGCAAGGGCAGGGTCATGTGGACGAAGCCATGCTGACGGGCGAGCCTGTGCCCGTGCACAAGGCCGTGGGCGATCGACTCACTGGCGGGGCCATCAACGTCGAGGGCGTTTTGCACCTGCGCGTCACCGCCGTGGGTGGTCAGACCATGTTGGCGCACATCATCCGCCGCGTTGTGGAGGCGCAGGCTGGCAAGGCCCCTATCCAGCGCTTGGTTGACCGGGTGTCAGCCGTGTTCGTGCCCGCTGTGCTGCTGGTGGCGATCTTCACCGGGCTTGGCTGGTACCTCTCGGGCCTGGATGCCGAGCTGGCTTTGGTGCGTGCCGTGGCCGTGCTGGTGATTGCGTGCCCATGTGCCTTGGGGCTGGCCACGCCTGCAGCCATCATGGCAGGCACCGGGGCGGCGGCGCGCCAAGGCATCCTCATCAAAGACCCGCAAACCTTGGAGATGGCGCACCGCGTGCAGTGCGTGGCCTTCGACAAAACCGGCACCCTCACGGTTGGTCGTCCCGAACTCACCCATTGGCAGGTGGCAAGCGTGAGCTCACCCGACGGCATCACCGCCGAGCAGGCTTTGACGGTGGCCGCGGCCTTGCAGGTGGGCAGCGACCACCCCTTGGCAAATGCCGTCCGGCGGGCACACGAGGCCAGCCAGGCACTACTCACGAATGAACTCGCGCCCGTGGCGGTGGATGTGCGAGCCGTGGCAGGGCAGGGCGTTGAGGGCCGCTTGTCCTTGGGGGCGCAAGACGCCCTGTGGCGCTTGGGCAGCACCGTCTGGGCTCACGCGCTGATGAGTGGGGGCACGCCGCTGCAGGCCGCACCCCTCGACCTTTTCGCGGCGGCGGCCACGGCGGCCGATCAAGGCGCCTCGGTGTCGTGGTTGCTGCGCGCGCGCCGTCCTGATGCCCCCCTTGCGCTTGAGTCGGACCCGGCCAATGTGGCTGAGCATTGGGAGCCCATGGCCATCTTCATGTTCTCCGACCAGATCAAGCCGGGTGCGGCGCAAGCGGTGGCTCAGCTCCAGCGCCAAGGCATTCGAACGGTGATGATCTCAGGGGACAACGCTGGGGCGGCTCGGTTCATCGCGCAGCAAGTGGGCATTGCCGAGGTGGTTGCCGAGGTGTTGCCACAAGACAAGGCCGACCACATCGAGCGTCTGCAGCGCGGCCCCGATGGCCAGCGCGTCATCGTCGCCATGGTGGGCGATGGCATCAATGATGCTGCGGCCTTGGCCGTGGCCGATGTGGGCATGGCCATGGCCAACCCTGGCGGCGGTACCGACGTGGCCCTCAACGCCGCCGGCATCGCTCTGCTGCGAGGCGACCCCTTGCTGGTGCCCGCCGCCTTGGGCATCTCGGCGCGCACCTCGGCCAAGATCTGGCAGAACCTCACTTGGGCGTTCGCCTACAACGTCATTGGGATCCCGCTGGCCGCGATGGGGTGGTTGAGCCCCATGCTGGCCGGTGCCGCCATGGCCATGAGCAGCGTCAGTGTGTTGCTCAACGCGCTGTGGCTGTCTCGGTGGCGCCCTTGAGCAGGCGCATGGCTTAAACTCATGCCCTGTCTGCCCGTAGCTCAACTGGATAGAGCAATCGCCTTCTAAGCGATAGGTCGGGGGTTCGAGTCCCTCCGGGCGGGCCACTGACCACGCGGCGCGGGTGCGGCAACCAAGCCGATCAGCCTTGATTTCAGTCCTGTGCGTTTTGCGCGACAGAGCCACCCGCTTGCTGCGGGGCTTGCAGGTTTCGTATCCCCAAGCGCCCGCCAGCAACTGTTGAGCTTTCAGTGGCCACCGCTTCCTTGAGTCAGCAATCTGGGCACTTGGCGCAGACCGTGCACCAGTTTCTGGGTTGAGTCAGGGTCCGGACGGGCCAATCCCGTGAAAACACCGCACACCGCGGGCACCCCCCGCCCGCTAAAATGAGCGAGCCTCACAGCCCTGCTGGCAGGGCGATCACAACGCTCAGCTCCGTGCTGAGCACACACCAAGCCAGGACACCTCCGTTGCATGTTTGACGCCATCAAGCGCCTGATCGGCTCTGCCCCCCAATCTGATGACGCTGGCCGCGTGTTGGCTGCTTGGGCCAAGTCCGACGGGCATTCATTCAAGCGCGTGAGAGGCAAAACGGGCGGCGGTTACGTGGTCAGCACACCTGCTGGCTGGCGGGTCGAATGGGGCGCCTCGCAGCGCAGCTACATCGACGGCCAGGAACTTCGGTTTCGGTGTGACACCGGACTGTCCCCTGACGTGCAGTTCATTTTTGTCACCAAGGTGGTGGCGCAGGCCTTGGAGTCGGATGTCTTCACGCGTTTCACCAACGCGATGCAAACCCAGATCGACAACACCTTGCCAGAAGAGATGCGTTGGCTGGCCATGCACCAACGCATTGCCTTGAACGGCGCACCCGTGCTGGCCAAGCGTTTTGTGCTGCTGGGCAATGCCGAGCCCGTGGCCCGTCAGTGGCTCGACGAGCCGATGCTCGATGCCTTGGAAGCGGCGGCCACCACTTGGTGGACCGACACCCTTTTGCTCGTGTTGACCATCAACCGCGGCATCGTCACGCTGCGCATGGCGGGGCAACCGCTGGAGCCGATGCAGCTCAAGCTCGTGGGGCAGTTGTTCGCCAAGTTGGCGGCCCGGCTCAAGCAAATCGCCTGAGCCCCTTCGGGGGCCTCAGCGCGCCTTGGCCTTCAAGAAGGATTCGATCGCATCGCCCGCCTCTGGCCTGATCAGGTTGCGGATGAAGTGCTGCTTTTCTTGCGCCAATTGTTCGGTCAAAGTGTTGGCGCCTGCATCGTTGACCAGCTCTTTCACGCTGGCCAAGACGTGAGGCGAGACACCGGCCATCTGCTCGGCCACAGCCAAAGCGTTCGACAAGGCCTCACCCGCGGGAACCAAGCGCTGCACCAAGCCATGCGCTTGCCACTGCTGCGCAGTTTGGTCTTCGCCCAACCACAGCAATGCCAGCGCTTGCGCGCGCCCCAAGGCGCGGGTCAGGTGCCACGAAGCACCGCCATCTGGCGACAGCGCCACTTGGCTGTACGCCATCACAAAACGCGTGTTCTCTGCGGCCACGATGAGGTCGCAGGCCAGCGCCAAGGACACGCCACCGCCTGCTGCCACCCCTTCGACGGCAGCAATCACAGGTTTTGGAAAGCTGCGCAAGGCCTCGACCCACTGATGGAAGGCGCTCAGGCTGGCGTCTGTGGCGGGCAGGTCATGAACCCGGTTGTGAGACAAGCGTTGCAGGTCTCCGCCGCCGCAGAAGTGGTGGCCCGCGCCCGTCAGCACCACGGCGCGGACATCGGGATTGCCCTCGGCCATGTTGAGCGTTTCAATTCCCGCCGCGTACACTTGGGGCGACAAGGCATTGCGCGTGGCCGGACCCGCCAAGGTCATGACCAAGGTGCTGCCGCTGCGTTCGGTCTGAAGTTGTGTGGTCATGTGTCTCAAAAGGCCAGAAATGGCCGCATCCCGTAACAAATCCGCGCAAGGCCTGCGTGCTTTCCGCGACGTGCAATGTCCAGCCTTCATGCTAGAGTCAAAAGCTGACGCCCCACGATGCACCGAGATGAATAATTTGAAGCGGGTATCGGCCGCGGCTCTGGCTACCTCGACGCTCCTGTTATCACCAGGGACTTCACATGGCTTGGGCTTTGGTCGCCCTAACAGCCACGCCGTTTTGGGCGACACACTTTCCCTGACGGTTCCCATTCGCCTCGAGCCTGGTGAAGAAATCGCCAACGACTGCCTCGCTGCTGACGTCTATTTTGGCGACGACAAATTGCCAGGTGCTTCGGTGCAAGCGGTGGTCAATCCGGGCGAGGGCGCGGAACGCACGCTCAAGGTGCGCACGACCGCGCTGATCAACGAACCCGTGGTCACCGTGTACTTGGCTGCGGGCTGCAAAGCGCGGATCACACGCAAATTCGTGGCCTTTGCAGACCCTCCGGGCATGAGCATGCCTTCGGTCGCTGCCTCGCCGGCGGTTGAAGCGCCCGTTGCACCGGCATCGCCCGTGGCGGCTGTGGTGTCGTCAAAGGCCGAGAAGCCTCTGAAGTCGGTATCGGTGGCCACATCGGCAGGCAAAGCGCCTGCGCCTTCGACTCGCCGTTCGGAGGGCTCTGTGCTGGCCAAGGCGCCCAGCTCCAGCTTGGGCGATCCGTCGTTCACCGCGCGTCAGGCCCGTGTGGCGCCAGACGCAGCTTTGACAGCGCGTGCCTACAAGCCTGCGAAGGCGGCCAAAGCCAAGTCGGGCGCAGCCCCTGCACCCCAAGAAGACGGCGCTCGTCTGTTGCTCGATCCGGTTGAGGCCGACGCCACGGTCATGCCCAATTTGCGCATGGCCACGGGGTTTGCCGAGCTGGCCAGCCCAGATGACAACAGCCCAACGACCCTGGCCCGCCGCGCGACAGCGGCCGCGATGTGGCAGGCCATGAACGCCTCGCCCGAGCAACTCGCTCGCGACCGGCAACGGTTGCAAGAACTTGAACAGCGCCTGGCTCAACTCAAGCAAGAAGGCGAGCAGGCCCAATTGGCCGTGAAAGCCTTGCAAGAGCGTGTGCAGCGCGCTGAAGCGCAGCGCATCAGCCCCCAGTGGTCTGCGGCCTTGCTGGCAGTGGCCGTGGGTGGCTTGGCCATGTCGGCCTATTTGTACCTGCAGTTGCGCAAACGCCGCAAAGAAGAGCAAGACGCTTGGTGGAAGGCGGAGGCTGAGCAGCTCCACCCCAGCCCAGACGACGACTTCACTTCGGCGTTGGGCAACGATGACCTCGTTGCGCCCGGCTTGGCGCCCCAGTCTGAGATCCATGCCCGTTCGGCGCTGGTGGCACCGCCGGCAGCGGCCGAGGCTGCCTACGGGGGCGAATGGGGCGAGTCCAGCTTGACCCCACAACAGTTGCACGCGCTGGTGCCTGATGCGGCGCCTGTACCTGTGCCTGTGCGCGCCGCCGCCGCACCAGCCGAGCCTTTGCGCGAGGTGTCTGTCGAAGAGCTGATCGACCTCGAGCAGCAAGCCGACTTCTTCGTGGTCTTGGGCCAAGACGCTGCGGCCATCGAGTTGCTTGAAAGCCATGTGCACAGCACGGCAGCAGCCAGTCCATTGCCCATGTTGAAGTTGCTGGAGATCTACCAGCGCCTGGGGCAACGCGCCAATTACGAGCGCACGCAGTCGTCATTCAACCAGCGTTTCAACGCGCATGCGCCGGCCTGGGAGTCTGACCTGCAGCACGGACTGAGCTTGAGCGATTACCCCGGTGTGGTCGAGCGCCTGCAGGCCCTTTGGCAACAGCCCACCCGTGCCATGTCGCTGCTCGAAACGTCCTTGACGCGCCCAGAGACGGGCACCGAAACCTTTGAGTTGCCCGCTTACCGCGAATTGCTCTTCTTGTACGCCGTGGCGCGCGACCTGGCCGAGCGCGAACCGCTTGGCGGCATTGCGTCTGTGGATCTGTTGCTGCCTGTGCCAGACGAAGGTGAGCTGTTGGCAGCCTCATCGCCAGACACGGACATGCAGCCTTTGATGGCCACCTTGCCGGTCAAGGCCCACCCTGACTTCAGCCCCAGCATGAGCCTGGATTTGCATCTGGACGATCTGCACGCGCCTGCGGCCGGCATTTCTGGCATGGTGCTCAGCAGCCCGCTGTCATCGCACCCCATTGAGGGCGAGCAGCCCCCCGAGGCCTCCTACAAGCCTTGATGCGGTTGGCGCTGGCATCGTCAGATGCCGTAGTCGCTGCCCGTGGGTGTCTGCCCGCCCTGCTGCAGGGCTTGCATGATCAATGCCCGGTTGAGTCGGTCTGAAGTGAGTTCGGCAAACGTCAGCACAAACTGGCGCAGGTAAGCACCTCTCTTGAAGGCCAGGCGGGCCATGTTGGGCCCGAACAAATGGCCCACAGGGCGCCACACCAGTTCGTGTCCTGGCACGCTCATCATCGGGTCGTCTTTGACGGCCATTTCGGCCACCAGCCCGATGCCCAGCCCCAGTCGCGTGTAGGTTTTGATCACGTCGGCATCGATGGCTTCCAGCACCACATGAGGCGTCAAGCCGCGCTGGGCGAAGGCCTGGTCGATGCGCTTGCGGCCTGTGAACGAGGGGTGGTACGAAATCAGGGGTTCAGCGGCCAGTTGTTCGAGTGTCAGTCTGGGCGTTTCAGCCAAGGGGTGGTTGACGGGCATCACCACCACGTGCTGCCATTCGTAGCAGGGCAGGGTGATCAGGTCAGGGAAGTCGCTGAGTGATTCGGTGGCCAGGCCGATGTCGGCGGTTTCGTCGAGCACCATCTTTGCCACCTGCTCGGGCGTGCCCTGGTGCAGGCTCACGGCGACCTTGGGGAAGCGCTTGCGCAGCGCGGCCACGGGTTCGGGCAGCACGTAGCGCGCTTGCGTGTGGGTGGTGGCAATGGACAGGGTGCCAGCGTCTTGCATGGCGTATTCGTCGCCAATGCGCTTGAGGTTGCCCAACTCGCGCAGGATGATGTCGATCGACTGCAAGACTTGCTGCCCAGGCTCGGTCACACGTTTGAGGCGCTTGCCGTGCCGCACAAAGATGTCCACCCCCAGCTCTTCTTCCAGCTCCAAAATGGCTTTGGAGATGCCAGGTTGTGAGGTGTGCAGGGCTTTGGCCGTTTCGGTCAGGTTCAGGTTGCGGCGCGCCGCTTCATAGACAAACCGGAACTGGTGCAGGTTCATGAGGTTCTCGCTGCGACAGGGGGGGGCTTGGTCAGCAGGCCGCGACCGAGGTGGCTCATGGGCCCGGGTGGGCGAGTTGCCAGGCGGCGTCTGCCAGGGCGTTGATGACCGTGTCTGTTTCACCCACAGCGGCACTCAGGCGCCATTGCACCTGGGGGTGCTGCTCGGCCAACTCGCCCATGAGGCGGGGCAGGTCTTTGCGCACATGGCCACCCGCACCCAGGAACAGGGGCACGACGGTGATCTGTTGGCAACCCCGTTCGACAAGGTCTTTGCCGGCTTGCGCGATGTCGGGTGTCATGAATTCCAAGAAGGCCAGGCTGACCTGGTGGCCTTGTGCCAGGGCACGGTCGCGCAATGCATTGGCCGCGGCCTCGAAGGGTTGAGCCCAGGCTGGGTCACGCGCGCCGTGCGCGAACAAAAGGATGCCGGTGGTAGGCGATGACATGGGTGTGAGGCTCACTGGTAGCGCACCAACCACACGAAGGCGCTCATCGACAGCAACAGGTAGACCATGCTGGGTGCCGCAGCGGCCAGCCAAGGTTGCCATTGGTGCAACAAGCCCAGGTGACTGGAGATGTGGTTGATCAAAACAAAGCTGATGCCCAGCATGATGCCTCCGAAGATCTTCAGGCTCATGCCGCCACTGCGGGCATGCAGGTAGGCGAAGGGCAGGGCCAGTGCCACCATCACCAGGCAAACCAGCGGGTAGAAAGTCTTCTTCCAGAACTCGATCTCGTAGCGTTGAGCCGCCTGGGCATTGCTGGCCAGGTGCTGGGTGTAGCGCCACAGTGCCACGCTGGACATGGTCTCAGGCGGCAGCACAGACGCTGAAACCACCAGAGGCGTCAAGCTACTCTGCCAATCGAGCCTGGCTTGTTGGCGCTCGATGATGGCCGCCTGGCCTTCTTGAACGGCTTGTTCGCTCAGCCGATCGTGCTGCAGCCATTGGGTGTCGACCACGTCTTGCAGGTGCCACACCGAGCCCTTGGCCAGCACCGGATCGCCATCTGCCTCAACACGCACGCGCTGTGCCGACAGCCTTCTGAGCAGGCGGCCTTGCACGTCAAATTCGAAAATGCGCACAAAGCCGAAGTCGCCCTGGCTGTTGGCCGAGCCCACGTTCACGGTGATGTTGTGAAAGCCCTTGCCTGGCACCTCGCGCCGCTCGCGCAGCCACGTGCCGCCATGCCCCAGGTTCAGTGCTTGCTGCTTGCTGAAGCTCGCGCGGTGCAGGGTCAAGGCTTGCTCAGACCAGGGCACCAGCCAGTTGCTCACCACCACCATCAGCAAGGCGGCCATCACGCCGAGCACGCCAAGCAGGCCCAAGGCGCGGCCGGGGCCCAGCCCGCCGGTGCGCAAAATGGTGAACTCCGAGGTGCTGGCCATGCGCGCCAACGCCAAGATGGCGCCGATGAGCAGGGCGATGGGGAAGATGTCGTAGAAGTGGGCGCCCTGCAGCAGCAGGCAGGTCACGACGGCATCGAGCAGTGTGTAGCCGTGTTGCCCCAGGTCCTGGATCTCTTCAACAAAGTCGATGAAAAAGAAGAGGGCAGAGAAGGCCAGCGTCACCATGCCCACGTGGCTGGCCACGCTGCGGAAAATCAAGCGACGGACGGTCTTCATGCTTGGCCTCCATTGGCCTTGGGTGAGGTGTGCATGGCGCGTGGCGCCAGAGCTTTTCCTGGCCACATCGCGCCATCGCGCCACCAGATCACCAGCAGCGCGGCCACGCTCAAACCGCCGTGCACCAAGGCCAGTGCTGGCCACAAGCCCAGTTGCCCGTGTGTGACCCAGCTCTGACTCAAGCTCAGCAGGTTGAAATACACGATGAACACGAGCAAGGCATAAACAAGGTTCCAGCTGCTGTTGCGCCGCGCATTGCCAGCGGCCAGACTCAGGCCAGCCAGCACCATGTTCAAGGCGGCCCAGATCAAGCCCAGTCGCCAGGCCAATTCGCCGTCGCCCTCGCGGGATCGCAGGGTCAGCAAGTTGACCGTCGATTGCGCTCTGGGCTCGGTGCTCAGCGTGGCCGGGTCAACCACCTCACCCACCACGATGCGCGCCGACTCAAAACGCGATAGCGTCTTGGCGCCCGTGCGCAGGTCGGTTTGCGTGCGTTCGCCATGTGTCAGCATCAACACGCGCTGCCCGAGGGCATCGATCTGGATACGTCCCTCTTGGGCCGTGACCACCGACTCGACGTCGGGGTTGCTCAGGACCATGAACACGTTCTTGCCGGTTTGCTGGCCGTCGCTGTGGCTGTCGATGAAGAAAACGCGCTTGCCATCGGCCGATGGTTGGAACTGGCCAGGCGCGACCCGTGCCATGTCCGAGCGCTTTTCGAACCGGTACTTGAGCACCTGGGTCTGCGCCTGGGCCCATGGCCTGGCCACCAAGTTGCTGAATGCGACCATGGCCAGCACGGGCCAGGCCATGCGCAGCAGAGGACCCACGAAGCTGAATTGGCGCGCACCGCTGGCCTGCCACACAACCATTTCGCTGTCCCGCCACAGGCGGCTGAGCACCGACACCACCGCCACGAACAAGGCCAGGGAAAGCAGCACCGGCAGCTGGCCGATCACGGTGTAGCTCAAGATGAGGCTGACATCGGCAGGTGCAAACGCGCCCTTGGTGGCCTGACCCAAGATGCGGATGAGCACCATGGTCAGGACCACGGTGAGCAGCACCACGAGGGTGCCGATAAAGCTGCGCCACAACTCTCGGCGCACAGAGGAATCGAATAACATTGTTCAGATCAAATCTATCCGTCCATTATGGACGTGCACAGCATGGACTACCGCACCATCGTGGGCCAAGGGCCCGCTCTGTCTCAGGTCAACGCCGATGCTTTGCTCGTGGTCGTCACGCCCGAGTTATCCGCCACGGGAGCCCCTGAGCTTGACGCTTTGCTCAAAGACGCCATTGCCAAGGCCGATTTCGCGCTCAAGGCTGGACGCACGCTTTATGTGCACCGACCCCAAGGCGTGAAAGCGCCCCGCGTGGTGCTGAGCGCCGCAGCCAATGGCTCACCCAAGGGCTTTCGCGCCGCCGTGGCCAAGGGCCTGGCCCAACTCAAAGACCTGGGCGCTGCCCACGTCGCGGTGCTGACGGCCGACGGTTTTGCCTTGGCTGTGGAGCACGCCCAGGCGCTGGTGTTGGCCGCTGCCGACGGCACCTACGTGTTCCGTGAGACCAAGCCCAGTGCCCCCAAGCCCGGCGCTTTGGACAAGGTCACCCTGGTGAGCACAGCCGAGCAGAACGCTGCCGTCAAGGCGGGTCTGGCCCAAGGCCAAGCCGTGGCCGAGGGCGTGACCTTGGCCCGCGAATTGGGCAACCTGCCCGGCAACTACTGCACGCCCACGCATCTGGCGAACCAGGCCAAGCAGTTGGCCAAGACCTACAAGCACATCAAGGCCGAGGTGCTCGACCGCCCTGCGCTTGAAAAGCTCAAGATGGGCTCGTTCTTGTCGGTCACCAATGGTTCGGCGCAGCCCCCGAAGTTCATCATCCTGCGCTACGAGGGCGCTTCGTCCAAGCAAGCTCCGGTGGTGCTGGTGGGCAAGGGCATCACGTTTGACACGGGCGGTATCTCGCTCAAGCCCGGTGCGGGCATGGACGAGATGAAGTTCGACATGGGCGGTGCAGCCAGCGTGCTGGGCACCTTCCAGGCGGTGGCCGAACTCAAGCCCAAGATCAACCTGATCGGTTTGATCCCTACTTGCGAGAACATGCCCAGTGGCACGGCCACCAAGCCGGGCGATGTGGTCACCAGCATGTCGGGCCAAACGATCGAGGTGCTCAACACCGACGCCGAAGGCCGCCTGATTCTGTGCGATGCCTTGACCTACGCCGAGCGCTTCAAGCCCGCGGCCGTGATCGACATTGCCACGCTGACCGGTGCTTGCGTGATCGCGCTGGGTCACCAGCACAGCGGTCTGTTTTCGGCCGACGATGCCTTGGCGCAAGCCTTGCTCGACGCGGGCACGCAAACGCAAGACACGGCTTGGCGCATGCCGCTGGACGAAGAGTACGGTGAGTCTCTCAAGAGCAACTTTGCCGACCTGGGCAACGTGGGCGGCCGCGAAGGCGGCGCCATCACCGCGGCAGTTTTCTTGAGCAAGTTCACCAAGGCCTACCGTTGGGCCCACCTTGACATCGCAGGCTCGGCCTGGAAGTCCGGTGGCGCCAAAGGCGGCACAGGGCGTCCGGTCAGCCTGCTGACCCAGTTCGTGTTGAACCAGGCTGCAGCGGGTGCCGATGCCATCGCGCCGAGCAAGCCTGCAACGCCGCGCAAAGCCCCTGGCGGCAAGGTCTGATGCGAAGCGTGCAAACGGAGGCGATGCGGCATGGGCAAGGTTGAGTTTCACCACGGTGTGGGTGACAAACTGGCCTATGCCTGCCGTTTGCTGCGCAAGGCCTACCGCTCGGGCGCGCGGGTGGTCGTCACAGGCGATGTGGCGACCCTGACGGCCCTTGATCGCCAGCTGTGGGTGTTTGACGAGCAGGAGTTCGTGCCCCATGTGATGGCCAATGCGGGTCAGACCTTGGCGCAGCGCTTGAATGAGACCCCGGTGTGGTTGTCGACCGACCCCACCACAGCCCCCGGTGAGCGCGGCATCTTGGTCAACCTGGGGCTGGCCATGCCGCCCGCGATGGACCGGTTTGAGCGCGTGTTTGACGTCGTCTCAAGCCAAGAAGACGACCGCCAAGAGGGCCGTCGTCGTTGGAAGGCATATGCCTCCATGGGGTGGCAGGTCCAGCCCCATGAGGTCAAAGAATGAACAACCCAGCTCAGATGAACCCGGCCCACGTGCCCACACTCACCGAGGTCATCGACTTCGAAGTGCCCCTGGGGCAAGGCGAGGGCGCGCCCATCGTCACCCGTGGCTTGCCCGATCAAACCTCGACGGCCTGGTCCCCCATGGCCACGGTGGTGCTTGACCCCGATGTGTCCGCACCGCTGAGCCTGAAAATCGACCCAAGCCAGCTGCCTGTGCTGGACGCGGTGGTGTCAGGCCCAATCGAGGTGGAGCCCCTGGCGCCGCCTCCTGCCCCGCCCGCTGTGGCGTCGGTCGTGGCCTCTGTCGCTCAGGCGATTGCCAGCGCACCGAAGCTGCCAGAGCCTGAGCCGATCAACGAAGCGCAACTGGCGCAACGCGTGTTGGGCGATGTGCAAAAGCAGATCGACGGCATGATTGAATTCCGCCTGAAAGAGGCCATCGCACCGTTGCTGGCGCGGCACAGCGAAGCCATGGTGCGGGACTTGCGTGAAGAACTTAGTCGCACCATGCGTGACGTTGTGACCCGCGCCGTGGCCCAAGAGGTGGCCAAGTTGCGTCACCGTTGAGCCGGCCACATCCGCCCCCATCAGCCCCTGTTTTGAGATCAATGGAGAGCCCCACATGAAGATCCGTTTTGCTCATTCCCTGAACGTTGTTGCGGCCGCTGCCGCACTTGGCTTGACCTTGGCTGGCCCCGCGGCACAGGCCCAGACCGTGGTCAAGATCGGTCACGTGGCGCCGATTTCCGGCCCTCAAGCTCACTACGGCCGTGACAACGAAAACGGTGCGCGCTTGGCCATTGAAGAGCTGAACGCCCAGGGCTTGACCATTGGGGGCAAGACGGTCAAGTTCGAGTTGCTGGCCGAAGACGACGCCGCCGACCCCAAGCAAGGCACCGCCGTGGCCCAGAAGCTGTGCGATGCCAAAGTCAATGGCGTGGTCGGGCACCTCAACTCGGGCACCACCATCCCGGCGGCCAAGGTCTATGCGCAATGTGGCCTGCCCATGGTCACGCCCTCGGCCACCAACCCTGAGCTGACGCAGCTGGGCTACAAGTCGGTGTACCGCTTGCTGGCCAATGACAACGCCTTGGGTGCGGGCTTGGCCAACTACGCAGCGCACACGCTCAAGCTCAAGAAGGTGGCCATCATCGACGACCGCACGGCTTATGGTCAGGGCGTTGCCGAGGTGTTTGCCAAGACGGCCAAGTTGCTGGGCTTGGAGGTGGTTAGCCAGCAGTACACCAACGACAAAGCGGTGGATTTCAGTGCCATCCTGACCTCGATCAAGAGCAAGAAGCCCGATGGCATCTTCTTTGGTGGCATGGACCCTCAGGCAGGTCCGATGTTGCGCCAAATGCAACAGTTGGGTCTGAACAAGGCCTACCTGTTCGGTGGTGATGGCATCTGCACCGACAAGTTGATGGATCTTTCCAGCGGCGCGAAGACGCTGGCCAATGTGGTGTGTGCTGTGGGGGGCGCTTCGCTCGACAAGCTGCCCAACGGCAAAGCCTGGCGCGCCAAGTACGACGCCAAGTTCCCTGGCCAGTTCCAGGTCTATTCGCCTTACACCTATGACGCCACCATGCTGCTGGCGGACGCGATGAAGCGCGCGAACTCGGTCGACCCCAAGGTCTATGCCGCCAAGCTGGCCGATGGTTTTCAAGGCGTGACCGCCAAGGTGGCGTTCGAGCCCAATGGCGATTTGAAAAACCCTGCGATGACGCTGTATGCCTACAAAGACGGCAAGAAGGTCGCGTTGAACTGAGCGAATCCTTGCTACAATCGCTGGCTCCGGAGAGGTGGATGAGCGGTTTAAGTCGCACGCCTGGAAAGCGTGTGTAGGTTAATCCCTACCGCGGGTTCGAATCCCGCCCTCTCCGCCATATGTGGCCCTAGTGGATGATTCTGCTAGGGCACCAATGAAATCAAAGACTTAGCCTGTTTTCTCTGTGTACTGAAGCTGTGTATTTGGGCGGTTTGCTATGACCTCAAAGCAGACCCATACAGTGGAAGTCCCAGGCACCATCTACCCGCGCCCCGATACGGTCAATCTCTGGTTCGGTGTGACCGTTCCGGCTGACCTAGCGCATCTCCCCCAGTACACCAAGAACGGCAAGCCCATCAAGTGGGCCTTTCGGCGTTCCCTTGGGACATCCGATAGGGCGGAAGCTGAGCGGCTGGCCTTGGATGTGTTGAAGAAACTACAGGACCAATGGGCCATTGAGCGCAGGCAGGCCAACCCGGTAAGGGTCACAGACTTGACCCCCGATGTGCTCACCCAGCTTGCGGACTACATCCGCTTTTGTGTCTTCAATGCCGATGACTACCGTAGGGACTCCCCACAGGTGGCCCATAGGCTGGCCGTGTTGCGTGATCTTGCAGCCGGTAAGGTCACGAAGGACCAAGCCACCGAAGCGCTACAGCAGCCCACAGGGACCAGCCTTGACGACTACGCGGCGGCTGCCCTAGAGGCCTGGAACAAGGAGCGAGACACCCAAGCCGGGAGGGCCGTAGCACGGCGCAACCATGAGGCCATCTTGAAGGATGCTCAGTCAGCCGCTGACTGGCTGGGGGTGTCCTATGACTGGTCATCACCCGATGCCCGCCCTCATTTGCTCAAGCTCATGGAGGCCAAGCGGGAGGCCCTAGAAGAGGTCACAAGGCGTGATGTGGGCAAGGTGGTGGCAACCCCTAAGGAGCCCGCACAGGAGGCCATAGCTCGCCCTGGCGGGCTGCACATAGAGGCCGATTCAGTGGCCCCCGTGAAGGCCGCTCCCAAGGTGCGCGCAGGTGGCCCCGTGGACATCCTCAAGGCTTCACCCTCTGAGGTGTTCTTGCGGGACATCCTGACCGACTGGTCAAAGAACAATAAGGCAGGGCGGGTGGCGTACTCAGTCAAGACGGTGGCGAAGTACGCCAAGTCAGTGGACCGCTTCGAGGCCCTGACCGAGAACCCCAGCATGGCCCACATCGACCGGCCAAGTGGGGCCATGTTCAAGCGTGCCTTGAAGGCCCTGGAGGGCGCAGCGGCCTTGAGCGATGCCACGGTAACGGACACCGTGATTAACTGCGGGACCTTGCTCAACTACTACGCCAGCCAGACCGGGAACATACCGGCCAGCCTTTGGGCCAAGCTCACGGACAAACCCACGGATGCGCCCAAGGTGAACGCTCGGGATGAATGGACCCATGACGAGCTGGTGAAACTCTTTGGGCTCCCGGTGTGGCAGCGGTACGAACTACCGGGAACCAAGAATGGCGGGCTTGATGCTGCCTATTGGGTGCCCCTACTTGGCTTGTTTACGGGTGCCCGCGTTACGGAACTTTGTCAGCTTCGGATTGACGACTTCACCCGAGAGAATGGGGTATGGTTCCTCAGAATGGCTGTGACCGCTGAGGGGCAGTCGTTGAAGAAGCGGGATTCATGGCGGGTTATCCCCCTGGCTCAAGGTTTGATTGACCTGGGTTTGATTGAGTATCGCCAGCATATCAAGGATATGGGGCAAGAGTGGTTATTCCCCGGTATCACGATGGATTCACAGAATAACGCGGGGGGAGGGCTCAGTAAGTGGTTCTCTGGTCTGAAGATTCGTGAAGGGTTCCGGGATAATGTGGTGTTCCACAGTTTCCGGGGCTCATTGAATACCACGCTGGTGCGCCTCAAGGTATCTACAGAATACCGCTGTAAGTACATCGGGCAGAAACCAGAGGGCGGGGTTAATGTATCCAACTATTTGAAGCTGAAACCCGCTGACCTTATCGAGGTGGCCCGGGTGATAACCTTTGATGGGTTGAATATCCCCAAGGTCTACACGTCACCCCGGTGGCGTCCTGGCTGGAAAGAGTGAGCGGGGGCTAGTTGGTGTTAACGTGGGAAAATCCCACACAAGCCTAAAACCCACCAGAACGGCCCCTATTGAGTTTCGATGGCGTCCCGCTAGGGTGCCCTTCACCGAGTCCCGTAAGCGCCTCGTGGGGCCCTCTCCGTGCGTTCTTGGGAAGTGGACACTTCAGAACAAGTGACCGCCCCCCGAAACCGTCAGAAGGAGAC
This sequence comes from Burkholderiales bacterium, assembly GCA_947377275.1. GTDB lineage: Bacteria > Pseudomonadota > Gammaproteobacteria > Burkholderiales > Burkholderiaceae_C > Aquabacterium. Next base: position 20,252 of record CANCFV010000007.1, read on the forward strand.
AGCCAGACCGCACACAAATACCTCACCCGTGAGGCTCCCGCAGGGAGAACGGGAGACACGACCGTGGATGGCCCAGCGTGGCCGCTCAAGGCTCACGAAGAGGGAGCGCCCGCATACCTCAAGGAAGAGGCTGGACAGGGTGGCCTCAATCTCGAAGCCAATGGAACGGGTAACGCGGAAAGAGAACTGCACGATATCTGCCTGTGTTGCTGTTGAAAAGTCCGATGCTATCGGGGCTCAACAGGGGAGGCAGGCAAAGGCCCTACAGGTTTTTAGTATCCCCCACATGCGCAAGTGAGAGTATCTAGGTATATTCGATGCGCCCCCGCTTGGGGTTGTATCGGGTCTTGGGTGAGTCACCCTTGAAAACCAGAATCATGATTACACCACACAAAACCCAGGCTCCCGCTGTGGGGTTGTCATTCTGGATTCTGTTGTCTGGTTGCCACAAGCTGCCTCCTGGGTGAAGTGGACACCTATACACCGATTGTGAAGTGGACCCTTAAGGGGAACCAGAAGGGAAAAGGAAAAGAAGAAGAAAAAAAGAAGTAAGGATATCCTTAAGGTATTCTTTAAGAGACTCTTAGAGGGATCGTTAAGGAGACCATACTTCTGTTTCTATCCTTGTTTGGTGTTCAATACTCAATGGTCCCTTTATGGTCCCTATGAGATGTTCGTCAATATCGCCTTGCATGGCTTGATGTGCTTGAGGGTTCCCTCATAGCTGGCCCGTTGCAGCTATTCCATGTTTCTCGTGTTCAGGCATTGATGGTGTTAGCAGAGGTATGCCACCGCAGATGCACAGCCCAGTATATAGGAAACCCAAATCAGCTTGGGGCCTTCTATCAAGGCATGCTTGGCGGACACCGGGTTAAAGAAGAGTTTGGAAAATCCCCAGACTAATAATGGCGACCACCATTGTTCACGCCAAAATCCACTTATGGCAATTCCGAATCCCACAAGTAAAGATGACCACATTACAAACATGAACAGTGGGGGCGTGGTTGGCATCCCGGGCAAATAAGCTAGTTCTCTAGCCTTGCGGGTTTCGTTGCATTGCTGTGTAGCAATAAGTAGTGGGACAGCACTTAGGTAATAGGTGATTGACACGGTTAATCCCTGTCGATTTTTCAAAGGCAGGCAATCCTACCGGCGTCTGCGCTCACCCTAATGGCCGATAGCCCGCTGGTGTAGTGCGGGGACGCCCCAGTCGGCTCAGCGTTGAAATCCTATGTGAATCAATGACTTGCATTGAAGTGGACACTTAAGGAGAAAGGGGCGCGGTGCGCTCCGCTCTCTCATCTCGCTGATGACCCCCGAAGGCCTCTGCACGCATCCCGTGTGGGGGCCTTCCCCTTTGTGGTCGTCAGCACATAAACCGTTCATCTTCTTCAGCGAGAAAGATCACACCATGTTCAAGACCACCAACACCGCCGCCCACACCTCTAGCCCCCTTGAGTCCGCAGACTTTGACGGCTTCGAGTACGTGGCCGATGTGCCCACCTTCAAGGCCCTGACCGGCCCTCAATACCGCGCATGGGCAAAGGCCGTGGGTGTCCACGAGGCCGATGCACGGGCCTTCCACCAGATCACAGGCAAAGCCCCTGAGTTCTCACATGGACGCCCCATTGGCGAGACACACCCCAAACCGTTGCTAGTGCTGGCCGCTTACGGTCACTTGAAGGCTTCCAGCTTTTTACTTCAACAGACCGAAGAAGAGGAAGCATGCGCCGCCGATGACGCGGTGGAGACAGCCACATGGCACATCCGTGGCCTCTTCCAAGACATGACCGGCCATTGGTTGTCCTGACCTGAGGCCCCAAGTTCTCACCCAATCCAACAGATAGCCCTTCAAGGGCTCCCTTCCATCGTTCGCTGATGGTCAGCCGTTAGCCCGGCGCATGAAGCCCTCTGTGTGCCTGTACAGCATGCAGGGGGCTTTTTGTTTATGCCTTCAGCGTTCACCCCTCCCATGCGTCTATGGACGCTCTCCCACCAATCAGCGAACCAACAATATGCCCCGTCAGCAGACCTTACAGATTGAACAAAGCCCAGCCTTCCAAGACCACGGTATCCAGTTTGGAACCCAGGTAGTGGCCCGCCCTGTGGACACCTATGTGGACCAAGGGGCAGACAACAAGATGCGCCAGCTTGCGGGCCTCCTTGATGCCGGTCAAGCGCTGTACAAAACCATCGACGAGACCGACCAGAAAGAAGGCGCAAAGGACCGCGCCCTAGGGATGCCCAAGAAGGCCACCGTACTGGGCTCATATGAACATGGGTGGCTGTCCCTGGATGGCTCCATCAAAGGCAAGGAAGACGCCGAGAAGCTGGCCGCATCCTTTTCCACAGGCTTTGACCGGAACGCCCCCGGTGGTGTTGATGGCTGGCTACAGGCCCGCTCCCAAGAATTGACCAAAGGCATGCAGCCGGGGCCATTCTCTGAGGCCTACACAAAGAAGCTCACCGAGGGCTTTCAAGCCATCCGAGACAAGCATTTCCAAGAGCAGAAGGACTCGGTAACGGCCACCGCTGAAACCAATGTGGTGTCCCTTCTGGCTGGTGCAGCACGGGCCAAGACCAACAAGGGCGAGGCTGTCACCGTGGATGACTTCTTGGGTGTCCGTCAGTCCTTGGCTGATTCCGGTTTAGGCCTGGACACCACGCGCATGGACAAGCTGGGTCATGCAGCCTTGAAGGCCCTGGCCTCTGAGGGCAACTATCAGGCCATTCGAGCAGCCCGCAAAGGGAACAAAGATGGCCTGATGGCCTTCCCCACCCTGGCTGAAGATGACCTATCGGCCCTTGAGCAGCACGCCGCCACGGTCTACCTGAACAAGCAGGAAGCAGCCCACAAGGCTGTCAAAGAGGAACACCACGACAAGGTATCAGCCACCATGTTTCCCATCATCCAAGCTGCCCAAGCAGGGAAGACCGGGGATGCACAGAAGGCCTTTGATTCGGTGGTGGCCTCTGGCGTCTTTGCCCATGAACCCGAAGCCATCGACAAGTGGCAACGGATGCTGGTATCCACAGGGGACAAGTCCGACAGCTTCGAGCAAGTGGACCTGTACAACAAGGTCACCTTGAGCATCCTTGAAGATGGCTGGAATATGAAGCAGATTCAAAGCGCGGGGCTATCACCCAAGCTGATGCGGGATGCCTTTGGGGTGTACGCACGCAAGCGCAGCGAGGACCGCCAAGCAGCCTCTGAGGGCCGCACAGAGGCACGCACGGCCAAGGCCCTAGAGACAGCCTCACGCATCACCAGTGGGGCAGACTTCCGGCCCACCCTTCATGCCACCCTTGAGGAACTCCCCAAGCTGGAGGGCTACGCCAAGGAAGCCGACTTCACGGGCAAGAAGGGACAAGCGGTGCGGGCCATCCGTGCAGACACCGAGAAGGAGCTGGTCCGCACGGCAATGGAACGGGGCTCAGACATTGACGGCTGGCGGCAAGATGTGGTCCGCATCCGTGAGAACGCAAAGCGCCGCACAGAGGCCGCTATGGGCTCCAAGGATGTTCAACACCTCCCCCCAGCGTTCATCCGTCATGACACCTGGGAAGAGTACAAAGCAGCCCAAGGGCGTGGCGAGTACGAAGCCAACATGGCAGAGCTTGAAGCGGCCCGTAAGTGGTTCAAGGACAAGGCAAGCCGACCCACAAGGTGACCCCTTTGGGTGCCTAAATTTGCTGCAAAAATGTCCCTGGGCATCCACGGGTCTGGCGCGTGCTCGTTACCCCCGTGCCCCCGCTTCGCGGCCCTCCTAGCGGGGCCAAAAAGGGCGCGGAAAGGGCCACCCCTTGGGGCACCCCCGCCGCTTCGCTGGAGCCCTGACCGGGCCTCACCTTAGCCAGTAGATGGTGAAGGCTACAAGCCCAATCAGGTGGTGGATGGCGTAGGCAGCAAGTCCAATCAGGCACAGTCTGACCAGTACGTCAGCCCCGCGTGGGTTGTTGTTAAGTGCACTGAGCAGCAGGGGAGCGGCCTTCACTAGCGTTTCGATCACAGACATGGTGGAACCTCATTGCTTAGAAGTTTCCTGATGCTAGGGAGCCTCGTTTTTGGCCCCTGTTGCTACAAAACAACCGGCCATTTCCGCTCTCCCTATCATCCGTGCGCGTAGATTCGTGGTTCTATTTGGGTATACCTATGTGGTCACCACACCACATGGTTCGCTTTCCGTCGATTGACAACCTAAACGGAACTGTCATCATGCGAACCATCCTAACGAAACCGATGCGACACCATGAGCTTCATCCGTGCCTATCTCCGGGCCTCTACAGATGACCAAGACGCGGGCCGCGCCCGTGCTGACTTGGAGGGCTTCGCCACTGAGCGGGGCCTTAAGGTTGCCTCTTGGTACATCGAGAACGAATCAGGGGCCACGCTGAACAGGCCCGAACTGTTCCGGCTCATTGATGACGCCCATCAAGGGGACACCCTCTTGGTGGAGCAGGTTGACCGGCTTTCCCGCCTGTCTGGTGATGACTGGGAGACACTGAAAGGCGACCTGTCCAAGAAGCGCATCCGTATCGTGGCCCTTGACCTTCCAAGCTCATGGATGAGCGCAGGGGCCAGCCCTGACGAATCCACACAGGGCATCCTTGACGCCATCAATCGAATGCTCATAGACGTGCTTGCTGTGGTGGCCCGTAAGGACTACACAGACAGGCGCAGGCGTCAGGCCCAAGGGATTGAAAAGGCCAAGACGCAAGGCCTCTACAAGGGCCGTAGGGCTGACACAGAGAGGCACGCGGCTATCGCTGACATGCTGAACCGTGGCATGTCTTGGACCCAGGTGTGTGCAGCTACCGGGGCCAGTAGGTCTACCGTCAAGCGGGTGGTGGATGGCCTCAAGGGAGCCCAAGCATGAAGCCCACCAAGCAACTCACACGGGCTCAGAAGGCCCTGGACTGGATGTTCACTTACCCTGGCCTGGACATCACCCTAGTGGCCCTCTTTGCGGCCCTGTGGGTGCTCACAAAGTAGCCCGGGAAGGTGCCCCCACGGGGGGAACGTCACGAAGCCTCACAGGTGCAGACCGTGGGGCTTTTTGTTGCCTCTTTTTTAAGCACTGACCCTGCCTTATCTGTTCGTTTTCTTGAGCCTCAAGGGCTGGCCTATCTGTCCCTTTTCGAATCCCTGTGTGGCCTTCGAACCGTGTCCCCTAGCGGTGTCCGTGCTGGGTGGTCTTTGGGTCAACGGGGCGCACCATGCATGGGCCTGTGGCTGTACACTCTTAACTGTGTTCCGTCCTGTGTACAGCTTGCTGCATTGGATGGGCTAAGTGATTGATTTTGAAGGTGTTTGCGTGTCTCCCTACACGTCCCGCCCTCTCCGCCAGAACAGAACGTCCCCTAAGTGATTGAATTGCTTAGGGGATTTTTCTTGGCCAGATGCGCGCCGTGAGGTGCCCACAGCCCCCTTGAGTCGACCCAGGCATCGAATTCATGCGCGCTGACGCCGCCGACGTCGATGGCCGCCTGGCGCAGTTCAATGCCCTTTGCTTGCGCGTGTTTGGCGATGAGTGCTGCGCGGTCGTATCCAATGTGCGGCACCAGAGCGGTGGCACCCATCAGCGAATGACCCAAGGTGGCCAACGCGTGCGCGGCGTTCACCTCGATGCCCTCGACGCAATGGCGTCGAAAACTGCTCATGGCATCGGTCAGCAGGCGCAGGCTGTCGAGCAGGTCGTATGCGATCAGCGGCTTGTAGACGTTGAGTTCGAGTTGGCCTTGGCTGGCCGCCATGCCAATCGCGGTGTCATGACCCATCACCTGGATGCAGACCATGGTCAGGGCCTCGACCTGTGTCGGGTTGACCTTGCCAGGCATGATGGAGCTGCCAGGCTCATTGGCTGGTAGCTGCAGTTCGCCCAGGCCTGCGCGCGGCCCACTGCCCATCAGTCGGATGTCGTTGCCGATTTTGGTGAGCGCCACCGCCAGGGTGCGCAGGGCGCCATGCAGGCTCACCAGCGCTTCGTGGCCAGCCATCGCAGCGAACAGGTCGTCGGCCACAACGAAGGGGGCGTCCAGGCGGTGAGCCAATGTGGCAGCGACCCGTTCGCCGAACTCAGGGTGTGTGTTCAGCCCGGTGCCAACAGCGGTGCCACCAATCGCCAGGGCGTGGACGTCGGGCAAGGCCCTTCGTATTGCGCGCTCAGCCAAGGCGAGCTGCGCCTCATGGCCGCCGAACGCTTGACCAAAGGTCACGGGCGTGGCGTCTTGCAGGTGCGTGCGGCCGACCTTTGGTGTCGCGGCCCATCGGTCTGCTTGGACGCGCAACGCGTTGCGCAGTCGCCCCAAGGAGGCCAGCAGCGGTTGCGCGGCCAGCACCCCGGCGATGTGCATGGCCGTTGGGAACACATCGTTGGACGACTGCCCCAGGTTCACGTGGTCGTTGGGGTGGACGCAACGCGCATCGCCCAGGCCTGCGCCCAACGCCAGTGAGGCGAGGTTGGCGATCACCTCGTTGAGGTTCATGTTGCTTTGCGTGCCTGATCCGGTTTGCCACACCGACAGCGGAAACTGGGCGTCGAACTCACCTGCGGCGACACGGGCAGCCGCGTTGGCGATGGCGCTGGCCATTGGTTGTGCAAGCAAGCCGAGTCCACCGTTCACTTCGGCGGCGGCACGCTTGATCTGTGCCAAAGCGTGGATGATCTGCAAGGGCATGGGCTGCTCGCCGATCGCAAAAAATTGAAGGCTGCGCGCGGTTTGGGCGCCCCACAAGGCATGGGCGGGCACGTCGATGTGCCCAAAGCTGTCGCGTTCGTGGCGAGGCGGTGCGGGATCGAATTCCTGAGTGTTCGTCGGCATGTGGGCCTTCAGTGAGGCGATGGGCTTGGCTCGCCCGACGAAGGCAAGGCACATTTCCGAGACCTTGGTGGGGCAAGCTGGATCGTCGAATCCTGGGTGCGTGAGGTCTGTGCGCTCGAACACAGACGTGCTTGGTTCACGGGTTGAGACTGGAGAACAGCCACATGCACCGAGCTGCCAAGTGGCCTGCACGGCGTCTGTGTGGTCAACCCTGGAGCACGACATGACCCGCCACATCACCGAACCGGTCCGCAACGCCGTCAAGATGAGCACCGCTTCTCAAGAGGCAGCCTTCACGGCCGAAGGTTCGCCGCCTCCCGTGAGCCCCATGACAGGCAAGCATGCCTTGCCTTCCGAGACCACTTCGGAGGCGCGGATGACCCTGGATCAGGTTGCCTTGGACGCGGCAAAGCACGGGCTTGATCAGGGCGCGGTCACGCCGCATTACGGCCCTTGGCGAGATGACATTGTTCGCTTGCTCAACGATTCACTGGCAACCGAATTGGTCTGTGTCCTGAGGTACAAGCGCCACCACTTCACCGCACAAGGGCTGGCTTCGGCCAAGATCGCTGAGGAGTTTCTGGTGCACGCCAACGAAGAGGCCACCCATGCAGACTGGCTCGCCAAGCGCATTGTTCAGTTGGGCGGGGTGCCAGACTTTTCGCCCGATTCACTTACCCAGCGCAGCCATGCGGCTTACGATGAATCAGACGACCTCACCGCGATGATCACTGCCAACCTGGTCGCGGAGCGCATCGCCATTGAGGCCTACAGCCAGATGATTGAACTCATTGGCGACAAGGACTCGACCACGCGCCGTTTGATCGAGTCGATCCTGAGCGCTGAGCAGTCGCATGCAGAAGAATTGCGCGATTGGTTGGCTGCCTGACGGCGTTCAGGGCCGTGCTGCGGGCAGGGGCTTTATGCTTTGGGCTCAACAAGCTCAAACCACAGGAAGCCCGACATGTTCAAACGCCTCGCCTTGATCACTTCACTTGTGCTGGCCAACTCCGCCATGGCGGGGGAGTGGCAATGGCAAATGGTCAAGGCGAAAGACACCAACCCTCAGGGTGTCAACAACTACTTGGCGCAGGTGGATTCGGACGAACTCAAGGCGGTGACCTCGGGGCGCTCTTCGCCTGAGTTCTTGCACTTGCGCAACATCCTGGTCATCGATCCCAGCGGTGTCTTGCGCAAGTCAACCGACTACCTGAACCAGGGCCGCCGCTTGATGAGTGGTGAGTTGTATGTGCGCGTGAGTCAGATCATCGACATCACGCCGGTTCACCCGGCCGCGGTGCTGGAGCTGGACGTCGCCGCGCGGCCTTGATGCGGGCCGTGCCGACGAGCGCCCACCTGCGCGCTCACATTGGCGTCATGAATCGGGTAAAGAAGCCGATCACGGGGCCCAGGTCCCAGCCGATGTAGGTCAGGCCGGGCACCTTGCCGTCCACGATGCTGCCCAGCGAGGTTTCGATCAGTTCACCGCTGAGGTAGATCTCGTCGGTGCGGATGAAAGTCAGGTTGCGGTCGTAGACGTGCAGTGTGCGGTCGCCTTCCAGGAAGTAGAGCTTGCCTTCTTCGTAGCCAATGAAGTGACGCAAGTGGCTCCGCAAGGTGGTGCCCGACCAGCCTTGGGGGCCGTTCGGGAACGTGGTGACCGTGGAGTCAAAGTCCAGCGTACCGGTGCCGCGCAGGTAGAAGCTCAATGAGCCATCAGGGTCCAGCCAGACGGTGCGGTCGTCGCCCACGGCCAGCAGGTTGGGATTGCCCATCACCCTGGCGCCCTTTTGCGGGCCGTTCAGCAGGGTCTGACCGTAGCTGGTGTACACCGTGGCGGGCAGGTTGTCGGCATACCACTCGAACCAGTAGTTGCGCTCGGGCGTCTTGGGGTCAACGAAGTTGATTTGCCAGTCTTCGGTCAGGTCTTGGGCGCGCGTGAGGTTGGTCGAAGAGCCCATCACGTAGCCGGAACCCAAAAGGTAGCGCCACAGGCCGTCGCTGCTGGCTTTGTTGTTGCCGTCGCCGATCACCGCACCGGGGAACAGCTTGCGCAGCATCTGGTGCGGGCGCACGTCGTAGATCTTGGCGGGGTAGGCCTCACGGGGGTAGACCACGACGCCGCTGGACTCGTAACGAGCGTCTTCTTTGAAGCGAGACAAGTGTGAATAGCGGAAGTCAGTGCTGGTTTGCGCCAAGGTGCTGGTGGCGCTCGCCGCGACCAAGGCGACGCTCAGCAGGGCGCGTTGGATGTGCTTCTTCATGGCGTGGTCCTCACTGGGCGATGTAGGGGGTCGTGGAAGTCGCGGCTCGCGGCGCCAGGTTGATGCTCTGGACCAAGGTGCCGAAGTCAAGGGCCTTGATCAAGATGACCGACACGGCGTCCAGCGCCAGTGCGTTGGTGAACGAGGTGACGCTCTCAGGGGTGAGCCTCAGTTCTCCGAGCCTTTCTTCCAGCACAAATTTGCCCTGTGCATTGGGCTCAAAGACCATGGGGCGAATGACTTGGAAGTCGTAAATCGCTTGGTCCAGCGTCGTTTTGCCGCCGATCGGCGTCACATCCGCGATCACTTTTTTGCTGTGATAGTTGATGCGGAAGTTCGCCATGGTCAAGCCAACGCGCTGGCCGGTTTTTTTGATCACACGGGTGATTTCCAGTGCCGATCCTATGGAACCACCCTTGTAGGTGCCGCCCGCCAGTCCTGTGAACTTGCTGGGGCCCAGGTAGATCTCCGTGATGGGCAGACGGTAGGCATCTGGCGTTGCTTGGGCGTTGCCGCGCGCAGTGATCGTGACGTTCTTGAGTTCAAAGGCGCCAATGGCGTCTTCCGAGAAAGTCTGAAACGAGTCTGCCGTGAGGGTGTTGATCAGGATGCGGGTCTGGGCCATGGCCGCAGCACTGCAAAGGCTCATCACCAAGGGGGCGAGCAGCTTGGACGTGGGGCGAAAAAAAGACTTCATGTTGCTCTGTCCGTGTGATGGTGATGCACTCACCGGATGGTTAACACTGATGTACGTTATATGTCGCCAATTCAACGCTTCTTGTCGGATCGACGCATGGCGAACCCCAGTCCGGCCAGACCGAGGCCCATCATCATCCAGGTGCTGCTCTCGGGCACCGCGGGCGCCAGCGACACGTCGAAGTACATCTGGTCGTTGCTGTTGCCGAGGTAGCGGTAGCTGTAGCCGTTGAAGGTGCCACTTGCGTTTTGGGCCAGCGTGCTCAGCGTCAAGCCCGAGAGCTTGCCGCTGGCAAACGATTTCCAGCTGCCGTAGGTGGACTCCAGCCCCGCGGCGTATTTGCCCGTGGGCATGTAGTAGTACTCCAGCGTGCCGTCGGCCGCCACGTTCATCAGGTAGTCGTCAGAGATGTCGGTGTTGCCGCCCATGTCCAGCAGACCCACGCCGCGCTGCACGCTTTTGCCGTTCAGTGAGCCGCCGCCGCTGAAGGTGGTCCAGGTGTCATTGCGGCCAATGACGTGGTTGCCCAGCTCGCCGTACCACGCGGTGCCCACGTTGTCCGCGTAGTACATGACGTTGTTGGTTGCGCCCAGGTAGTTGGCGTTTTGCACATTCAGGCCGCTCAGGTCGCCGCCGGTGAGCGTTTTGGAGGTGCCGGCGCAGCAATATGGCGTGCCTGTGCTCAGGTAGGGGTAGTAGTGCTCAAGGTAGCCCGCCGAGTTCATGATGTGGAAGGCGCCGTCTTCGACGCCCATCCAGCGCGAGGCCTCGATCTGTGAGATGTTCTTGCCGCTGAATTCTCCCAAGGTGCCCGTGAGCTGGCCATTGCCTGTCCAGGTGCTCAGGTTTTTGCCCGTCACTTCGTCATAGACCCAGACTTCGGCGTGGACGGTTGCGCCCACCAGAAAGCTGCTTGCGATCAGCCATTTGGCGATGGCATTTTTAGATTGACCCATGTCGAAACCTTTGGATGTGAATCAGAATGTAAACATTACACCACCGTAAAGTTAACTTTGCATCCCGTGAGCGAGGGAGTGCGTATTTCTCATCACAGGGACTTCCCTGACTGATCAGATCCACCCAAGCCGGGCTTGCTCAGAGGGGATGCAGGGGCCTTTCTGGGGCATGATCAGCGCGCCACAAGTGCCTTGTGGGACACGCGCAACCACTCATCAGCCATGAACCGTCGACCTGCCGCCAGTGGCGCTTCCTCGCCTTCCGGTGTCGTCAAGAGCAAGGGCGGGCGCCCGCCCAAGACCTACATCGAGACCGAGGATGTGCGCCGCCGCCTCAAGACGGCTGCTGCAAAAGAGTTCGCTGAGAAGGGTTACCACGGCATGTCTGTGGAGGGCATCCTGGCGCACAGCGGGCTGTCGCGTCCGACCTTCTATCGCTACTTCGCCAACGTCGATGAAGTGATCGGTGTGGTGCTTGCCGACGTCAATGGCCGCTTGATTCAGGATGTGCGGGCCGCTGTGGCCAACGCGCCTGACCCGGTCAGCAAGGCCGAGTCCGGCTTGATGGCTTGGCGCAAGTGGGGCGAGTGGGTGGGGCCGATGTTGCCGTCCATTTACGCGCAACTGCACAACCCCAACGGCCCCGTGCGGGTGCTCCGCAACCAGGTGGTCAATGTGCTGTATCAGGACATTGACGAGATTTGCCGCCAGCTGGGCCGTGCGCCGGTGCCACGCATCTTGCTGGAAACGTTCATCGTGGGGGTCGAATACCTGGGCTACCGTTTTCATTGCGGTGAAGACGCCGGTAGCCCAGAGAACTGGGAGCAGACCCGCGAGGCCATGCTCCGCTTGGTGCTGGGTTTGTTGGGCGGTCAACCGGAGTGGCAGAGCGCCTCCCAGTTGGCTGACGGCCTGGGCATCCGGTTGGACAAGCCCAAACCCTCGGCCTGACCGTCAGGCAAAGGCCCTCAGGCCTTGCTGACCTTCACCGCTGACACATCACGCAAGGTGGGGGCTTGATGCCCGAACAGCACCGGTAGGTAGTCGCGCTGCTGGGCTCGGCCTCTCTGCATGAGCCAAGCTTCACCGCCGGGCATCGCGCGTGCCAGGCGGTGCAGGGTTTGGTTGAAGAGCACCATGAGCACGGGGTACCAAGGCAGGGTCCACACGGGCAGGCCGAGGGCCTTGAGGGTTTCGTTGCCCATGCACAGGCGAGCCAGGCTCAGTTGCATCGACCTGTTGACGCGGCCTTGCAGCCAACCCAACCGTGGGTAATGCCGTTGCAGGGGCTCGTTGGCCAGGGCTTGCGCCAGACGTGCGCTGTCGGCGTCGGCCATGCGTTGGCTCAGCAGGTTTTTGTAAAGCAGTTGCAGGCCTGAGCGTTCGCCTTCGTGCAGGTCGTGCAAGCGCGACTCGTCCACGCCATTGACCCAGGCGATGTAACGCCACAGGTGCATCACCGCGGCCTTGTCGGCAGGGCTCACGGGCACGCCCACCAGCTTGAGCGCCAGCAGGTACACGGTGCTGAACCCCAGGTAGGTGGCTTGCATGTCGGTCTGGCTCACGGGGATGCCCAGGTCTGCCCAGTCCCAGGTGGGCTGGCGCCCGACGTGGGCCCTGACCATCGCGTGGATGATGCGCACACGCAGGGTGCTTTTGAAGCCGGCGCCGGTGCGCGCCATGGCGCCGGGCTCGGTGACGTCGATCCACCATTTGGTCGTCTCGGCGATGCGCCGGGCGGCGCCTTTTTCGAGGGCGCCCGTGGCCAACAGCGTTTGGTTGACGGCCGCGAGTTGGTAGCCGGCCATCAGGCCCGTGACCGCCAGGCCGCGCATGCCAGCGCGGCCACCCAGGCCAGAGACGCGGCCACCGTGATCCAGCAGGGCCTCGTCCACCCAAGCGGGACGCTTCTCGACGTGTTCAAAGAAGGCGCGCAGTTCGGGTGATGGGTTGGCCACGGCTTGGAGCCCTTGTTCGATGGCCAGGTTGACTTGCTCCCAGGCCTGACGCATGCCACTGGCTTGCATCCATGTGGCGAGCTGGTCTGCCAGGGGGTCACCTGCAAGCAGGCCCTCGCCCAGGGTGCGCCATTCGTCTTCCGTGGGCTCGCGGCGGTCTGCCTGGGCGAGTTGGGTGACGAACAGTTGGGCTGCGCGTTGCGCGCGCTCGATGTCGCTGCGGTGGCGGCGTGGCAGTGATGTGCTGCGAGGCATGGTGTGTGGGCTGGCGGCTTCTGGGGCGGTCATGGCGCGGGCTCTGGGTCAAGGAAGAGGTCGAGGATGGACGTGGCGCCGGGCGGTTGTTGCCGGTGATGAAAGGGCTTTTGTCAGACAAAGAAGCCATGCGTAGCTTTGTGGGACGAGCTGGCACAGATGGTGAACTTGCTCGGCCGTTTTGGCTTGTGTTTACTGGCTGATCAAGGGAAATCACCAGGGGGGGCATCGCCCGGCCTGCGTGCCAGCTGAATGTGGCGAGACCCCGAGACGATGTCGCTGGGGCGCAGGCCGGTGATCTGCCGGATTGAGCGGCTGAAGTGGCTGGCATCGGGGTAGCCCAGGGCCTGGGCCATGTCGGTCAGGTTCTCTCCGCTGCGGACCAAGCCCAGCAGGGCGCGTGCGCGTTTCCAGCTGCGCAGCGTTCGAAAGCCCACGCCCAGCTCCTCTTTGAAGAGGTGCATGAAGCGGGAACTCGACAGGCCGCACAGGGCCGCGGCCTCGGCGGCCGAGACTTGGCTTGTGACGTGCTGGCGCAGGTGGTGCAAGGCCAGGCTCACCCTGGGGTCGGGCTCGCGCTGGGGCAGGGGCGCGCCCAGCAAGAGGGTGTCCAGGGCCGTGTCGCTCATGGCGGCGGGTGGCAGAGGGCCCGTGGCGGGCGTGTGCCACCAGGGGGCCAGGCGCTCGGCCCAGGCGTGTCCCTCAGCGGGGTGCTGTGCGAGCAAGGCAGGGATGTGCTCGACGTCTGTGAACTCGGGCTCGACCATCATGCACATCACCCAGGGGCTGCTGCTCTGCACCGTGTGTGGCGTGTGCGGTGGCACCCACATCACCGAAGCGTGGGCTTGGTCGCCGTCGGGTGTCTGCAATGACAAGGTACCTTGCGGGGCTGCGTAGAGGGTGGCTGCACCAAACAAGCGCTGGCCAGGCGAGCCCAGCACGCCCGCGTACAAGATGCGGTCGTCGGTGAGGGAGAGGTAGCTGGGGGGCTGCGCCATGGCGTGATCCTGCCATGACCCGCATGGTCGTTTGGCCGATGGCTTGGCCTTGGCGCTGCGCTGTGGGTCCGTTGGCGCAAAGTAGACTGCGGTGCTGCCGCCTCATCCACCCATGCACCCTGTCATCCCACCTGGCCTGATCGCTCTGCACGGCAACCGTGCCGAAGACCTGGTCGACACCGTTTTTGCCTGGCTCAAACGCCAGCCGCTGGGCCCGCTCGAAGAAGAAGTCGTGCTGGTGCAGAGCAACGGCATGGCCGAGTGGTTCAAGATGGCGCTGGCCAGCCAGGGCGGCGTGTGCGCGGCCACGCGGGTGGAGTTGCCCGCGCGCTTCATGTGGCGCACCTACCGGCAGGTGCTGGGGCGCGAGCAGGTGCCCGCCCATTCGGCCACCGACAAGTCAGCCTTGACCTGGCGTTTGATGCACTTGCTGCCGAGCTTGCTGACCCAAGAGGGCTTCGAGCCCGTGGCCGGCTTTCTGGAAGCGGACGAGCCCGATCGCCTGTTTCAGCTGGCCAGCCGCTTGGCCGACCTGTTCGACCAATACCAGGTCTACCGACCCGATTGGCTGGAGGCCTGGGGGCAGGGCACTGACGCCTTGGCCGCGCCCACCCGCGCCGATGTGCCTGTGCCGCCCGACCAGCGCTGGCAGCCGCGGCTGTGGCGCGCCCTGATGGCCACCTTGAGCGAGCCTGAGCAAGCCACCATCCGCCCGCGTTTGCATGAGCGGGTGCTGCAGGCACTGCAAAGCGATGCGCCCACCGCAACCCCTTTGGCGCGCCGCGTGGTTTTGTTTGGCATGACGCACGTGCCCTTGGCCACGCTGCACACGCTGGCCGCGCTGGCCACACGCAGCCAGGTGCTCTTGGCCATCCCCAACCCCTGCCGCTTCCATTGGGCCGACATCATGGACGGCCGCGAGCTGCTGCGCCTGGCGCACCGACGTCACCCTTTGCGCGAAGGCCGCGACTTGGCCGAGTTGCCTTTGGACCAGATGCACGCCCACGCCCACCCGCTGCTGGCGGCTTGGGGCCGGCAAGGGCGCGACTTTGTCCGCCAGCTTGATGCCTTTGACGAAGCCCGCACGCAGCGCGAAGACCTGCCCGTGCCGCGCATCGACCTGTTTGACGACGATGACCCCGAAGACGCGTCTTTGCTGACCCAAGTGCAGCACCGCATCCGCGACCTGACGCCCCTGGCCGAACATCCGCCTCGCACCTTGTCGTCCACCGACCGGTCCATCGTTTTTCATGTGGCCCACAGCATCGTGCGCGAGGTCGAGGTGTTGCACGACCAACTGCTGCAGATGCTGGCCGACACCACAGCGGCATCGCCCCTGCAGCCGCGCGATGTGGTCGTGATGGTGCCCGACATCGACACCGTGGCTCCTGCCATCCGGGCCGTGTTCGGGCAGCACCCCCGGCACGATGCCAGACACATCCCCTTCGACATCGCCGACCTGAGCTCCCGCGCCAACAGCCCCATGGTGGGCGTGCTCGACTGGCTGCTGCGCCTGCCTCAGCACCGCTGCCGCTTTACCGAGTTGCGTGACCTGCTGGATGTGCCCTCGGTCGCCGCGCGCTTTGGCCTGCCGCTGGAAGACCTGCCCACGCTGACCCGCTGGATGACTGGCGCCGGCATCCGTTGGGGCTTGAACCAGTCGCAGCGTGCCGACCTGGACCTGGCCGCTTGCGGTCACCAGAACACGGGATGGTTCGGCCTGCGCCGCATGCTGCTGGGCTACGCCGCAGGTGCCACCGCCTTCGATGGCATCGAGCCTTACGACGAAGTGGCGGGGCTGGATGCCGAATTGGCCGGATCACTGGCCTGTTTGCTCGAACGCCTGCAGCACTGGTGGGGCGTGATGCGGGTCGATGCCACGCCGATGCAGTGGGCCGAGCGGGGCCGTGCCTTGCTGGCCGACATGTTCTTGCCCGCTGACGAAGCCGATCGCCAGACCCTGGGTGCTTTGGACGATGCGCTCAACGCCTGGTTGGATGCCTGCGACCAGGCTGGCTTTGACGAGCCCGTGCCCCTGCAGGTGGCACGCACCGCTTGGCTCGAAGAGCTGGAGCAACCCACGCTGAACAAGCGTTTTCGGGCGGGCGGCGTGACCTTTTGCACCCTGATGCCGATGCGGGCCATCCCCTTTGAGGTGGTGTGCCTGCTGGGCATGAACGATGGTGACTACCCCCGCCGCAGCACCCGCAGCGACTTCGACCTCATGGCCTTGCCTGGTCAGATCAGACCCGGCGACCGCTCGGGTCGTGACGACGACCGCCAGCTCATGCTCGAAGCCTTGCTGTCGGCCCGTCGCACCCTGTACGTGAGCTGGACGGGGCGCAGCGTGCGCGACAACGCCGAGCAACCGCCCTCGGTGCTGGTGTCGCAACTGCGCGATTACCTGGCCGCTGGTTGGGGCGACGACGTCGTGCCTGCGCGCACCACCGAGTACCCGCTGCAACCGTTCAGCCGCCGCTATTTCGAACCGGGCAGCCCCTTGTTCACCCATGCGCGTGAGTGGCGTGCGGCCCACCTGGGCGCCGAGTTGTCGCCCACCCAGCCGCTGCCCTTGCGCGCGTCGGTGGGCGACGAACGCGCGCCATTGACCGCGGCGCAACTCAACACCTTTTTACGCAACCCCGTGAAGGCCTTTTTCCGCGAGACGCTGCACGTGGTGTTCGACGAGATCGAAGCCGATGGCGCCGATGAAGAGTCCTTCCAGCTGCAAGGCCTGGAAGCGCACCAGTTGGTCGATGGCTTGCTGACCCAGGTGCTGGCGCTGATGGCCCCCGATCTGCAAGACCTGGCCTCTTTGGATGTGACCCAAGCCGCGGTGCGCATGGGCGCTTTGATCACCACCGGCTTGCAGCAACTGCGCGACGCCGGTCACCTGCCTTTGGGTGCTTTGGGCGACCGTGCTCAGCAGCAACTGGGGGCCATGCTGCAGCCCATGCTGAGCACTTGGCTGCAGTGGCAGGCGCAGCACCCCCATGTGGCCCAACGCCAGCACGTCGAGGTCCGGCACGACGGCATCGCTATCGACGATTGGCTCGACCACTTGCGCCGTGCCGACGATGGCAGTGGCGAGCTGGTGGCTTTGTCCATCATGGCGGGTGGCATCAGCGTGTCGGGCAAAGGCGAAGCGCCACAGGTGCACAAGCTGATCGGCCACTGGGTGCGCAGCCTGCTGGCCGCTCACCACGGCCTGCGCCTGCGCCACGTTGTGATCGCCCGTGACGCGGTGCTGAACATTGAACCTGCCTCGGCCGAGGGCGCCACCGAAGTCCTTCAAACCTTGCTGACCCATTGGCGCGACGGCCTGCGCGAGCCGCTGCCCGTGGCCCCGCGCACGGCCTTGGCCTTCTTGGAAGCCAAAGATGCTGAGGGTGCCTTTGAGGGCGGCTTCGAGCAAAGTGGCGAGGGCGACGAGGCCTGCTTGGCTCGCACCTATGCCGACTTCGAGGCGCTCACCGCCGATGGCCGCTTCCCGGATCTGGCCGCTGCCTTGTACATGCCCCTGCAAGCCTGGGCGGCTGAATGCGTGAGCACCCAGCCACATGGCGATGGCCTTTGGGGCGACGAGGAGGCGGCCACATGAGCCAGTTGCTGCAAGCCATCGACTTCCCCTTGTGGGGCAGCCGCCTGATCGAGGCCAGCGCGGGCACCGGCAAAACCTGGACTATTGCCGCGCTGTACCTGCGCCTGGTGCTGGGGCATGGCGATACCAAGCCCCTGCGTCCGGCCGACATCCTGGTGATGACCTTCACCCGCGCCGCCACACGCGAGCTGTCTGACCGCATCCGCTCCCGCTTGATCGAGGCGGCCAAGTGCTTCCGGGGCCAAGCTGAGGTGGCCGCGCACGACGCCTTGCTGCGCGACCTGCTGGATGCCTACCCGCCCGGTACCGCCCGCGACAACGCCGGTTGGCGCCTGGCCACCGCCGCCGAAAGCATGGACGACGCGGCCGTGCACACCATCGACGCTTGGTGCCAGCGCATGTTGCGCGAACACGCCTTTGACAGCGGCAACCTGTTCTCTGAAGAACTCATGGCCGACGAGCGCGCCTTGCTGACCGAGGCCGTGCAGGACTACTGGCGGCAGCAGTGCTACCCCTTGTCAGAGGAGTTGCTCGACGAGGTGCTGGGCATCTGGAAGGGCGTTGACGCGCTGGTGCAAGACATGGCCAGCCTGGTCGACCAGGACCGGCCTGCTTCTGATGTGAGCGGCACCCTGGTCGACTGCCTGGCGCGCCAGTTGGTGGCTTTGCGCGAGGCCTTGTCCGTCCTCAAAGCGGGCTGGGCCGATCGGGCGCCCGCCATGCGGCAGTGGTTGAGCGATCAAGTGGCGCGCAAAGACTGCCCCTGGGACAAACGCAAGCTGGCCGAACGCCACTTCACCGATTGGCTGGAGGCCTTGGCGACCTGGGCGCAAGACCCTGGCATGGTGATGCCCGCCTTGACCGACACGGCCAAAAAGCGCCTGCAACCCGAAGGCCTGCTGGAGACCCTCAAGCCCGACCACGCCGCGCCCGACCTGCCCGACCACTTCGCCGCCTTTGCCGACCTGATCGCTGGCCTGGATGCCTTGCCCCAAGCCGCCGAGCCGTGCCGCCTGCACGCCGCTCATCACGTGGCCCAGCGGCTGGCCCACCTCAAGCGCCAGGCCGGCACCTTTGGTTTTGCCGACATGCAGCACCGCCTGGTCAAGGCGCTCAGCGGCCCGCATGGCGAGCGCTTGCGCGAACGCATGATCGCGCAGTACCCCGTGGCCCTGATCGACGAGTTCCAGGACACCTCGCCCCTGCAATACCGGCTGTTTGACCTGATCTACCGAACCGCCAGCAACGACCGCCACAGCGCCTTGCTCTTGATTGGCGACCCCAAGCAGTCCATCTACGGCTTCCGTGGCGCCGACATCTACAGCTACCTTCAGGCCCGACAGGCCACCGAGGGGCGCCATTACATGCTGGGCACCAACCACCGCTCCAGCGCCGCCTTGGTCAACGCTGTCAACCAGTGGTTTGAGCAGGCCGAGCTGCGGCCAGGCGAGGGCGCTTTCATGTTCCGTATGGGCGAGGCTGAATCGCAAGCTGCGTCCAACCCCTTGCCCTTCGTGCCGGTCGATGCCCGAGGTCGGGCCGAGTCCTTTGTGGACGCGAACGGTGTGGTGCCCGCACTGAGCATCCAGCACGACCTCACCTTGCGCTCGGCCAACGACAGCCGACGCTTGTATGCCGGCCGTTGCGCCGAGCAGATCGTGCACTGGCTCAACGACCCGCAAGCCGGCTTTGCTCAGCCAGATGGCCTGTTCAAGCGCCTGCGCCCGGCCGACGTCGCGGTGCTGGTGCGCACGGGCAAGGAGGCTCAGGCGATTCAGCGCGAGTTGCGCAAGCGGGGCGTTGCCTCTGTTTACTTGTCGGACAAGGACTCGGTGCTGGAAAGCCCTGAGGCACACGACCTGCTGCGCTGGCTGCGCGCCGTGGCTTCGCCAATGGATGCGCGACTCGTGCGCTCCGCTTTGGCCACATCCACCTTGAGCCTGGGCATGGCCGAGCTGCACGAGCTGGCCCACAACGACGAGGCCTTTGACGCCCGCAGCGAGCAACTGCGTGGCCTGCACAGCGTCTGGCAGAGCCAGGGCGTGTTGACCATGTTGCGCCAGACCCTGCACCAGCTCGACCTGCCGGCCAAGTGGCTGCCCCAGCCCGGCGGCGAGCGGCGCCTGACCAATGTGCTGCACTTGGCCGAGTTGATGCAGGCGGCCAGTGCGCAGCTCGATGGCGAGCAAGCCCTGATCCGTTGGCTGCAAGGTCAGTTGCAAGACGCCCGCAACCGCAGCGACGAACAGATCGTGCGCTTGGAAAGCGATGCCGACCTGGTCAAAGTGGTGACCGTGCACAAGAGCAAAGGCCTGGAGTACCCCGTGGTGTGCCTGCCCTTTGCCTGCAGCTTCCGCAAGGTCGATGGCCGGCGCACGTCCTACGTCAAGTTGCCCGATGACCAAGGCGCGCAACACCTGCACCTCACCCTCGACAAAGCCAAGTTGGCGCAGGCCGATCGAGAGCGCCTGCGCGAAGACCTGCGCCTGCTGTACGTGGCGCTCACCCGGGCCCGCCACACCACGTGGATGGGTTTTGCGGCGCTCAAAGAAGGTCGCAGCCAGGCATGCATCACCCATCGCAGTGCCGCTGGCTACTTGCTGCTGGGTCCCAATGAGGCACCTGCCGATGCGCTGCTGCCGCCACTGGAGGCTTTGGCCCAGCGATGCCCTGGCATCACCTTGCACCCCACACACGACGAGCGCGTGCTCACGCCCGTGCAGCCGCGCAGTGGTTCGCTCGACCTGCTGGACCCACCGGCCTACCGTGCTGACTTCGATCGCCGCTGGACGATTGGCAGCTTCTCGTCGCTGGTGCGGGCGCTGGCGCACACGACATCCAGCTTGTCGTCCGCCCCACGACTCAGACCGGCCGATGATGAGGCCATGCCCGTGTCTGCCGAAGGCGAAATGCCTCTGGATGCCGATGAACACAGCCCTTTGAGCGCTCAGGCCGCGCGCCTGGCCGCGCAAGGCTTGACCACGCTGGATGCGGCCAACGCCAACGCCAAACTTTTGGCGGGTGCTGCACCCGCCAGCCCCGCTTGGCACCGCTTCACCCGCGGCGCCGTGGCCGGCAACTTCTTGCACGACCAGTTGGAGTGGCTGGCCCTCGATGGCTTCGCTTTGGGGCACGATGACCCTGCCAGGTCGGCCACTTCGGCTCAACTGGCTGAGCGCCTGCGCCGCCGATGCGAGCGCAGCGGCCGCGGTGAGCAAGCCGACGATGTCGTGCACTGGCTCAGCACCTTGGTGCGGACACCCTTGCCCGAGGTGGGGGGCACTTTGCAGACGCTGGACCGCGTCCTGCCTGAAATGGAGTTCTGGCTGCCGGCAGGGCGCTTGTCGGCCGCGCAGCTCGATGCCGCCTGCGGCCGCCACCTGCTCAGCCAGCGAGAGCGGCCCACCTTGCCCGAGCGCGAGCTGCACGGCATGCTCATGGGCTTTGCCGACTTGGTGTTCGAGCACGAGGGGCGTTTTTGGGTGCTCGACTACAAGTCCAACCACTTGGGTGACACGGGCCAGGCCTACCACCGTGATGCGCTGGAGGCTGCCATGGCCGAGCACCGCTACGACGTGCAAGCCGCCATTTACCTGCTGGCTTTGCACCGCCTGCTGCGCGACCGCTTGGGCGCCGCTTACGACCCGGCGCAGCACTTGGGTGGCGCGGTGTACCTTTTCTTGCGCGGCATCGACGGGCCAGAGCGAGGTTGCTACCTGGTGCCGCCTCACCTGCCTCTGTTGGCCGAGCTGGACGCCATGCTGGCGCATGAAGGGGAGGGCGCATGAGCCGAAGCAGCCTCCACAGGCCAGGCGCGGTGAACCCGGCGCAAGCCGGCTTGTTCGATGTGCAGCGCTGCACGGGTGCCGAGATGCTGGCCACCTTGCAAACCTGGCGAGATGCCGGTTGGTTGCGACGCATTGACACGGCCTTGGCCGCCTTCGTGCTAGAGCGCGACCCCGACGCCTCTGCCGCCGTGCTGATGGCCACGGCCTTGCTGGCCCACATGGAAGGCCGTGGCCACACCTGTTTGCCGCTGAGCACCTTGGTCAGCCCCCCTGCGGCCTTGCTGGGCTGGCCTGCACCCGCGCCCGAGGCGCTGGCGCACGCCTGGGTGAACCTGCCCGCCACCTTGCCCGATTGGCTGTCTGCGTTGCAGGGCCAGTGCGTGGTCGACGATGCCGCGCGGCCCCTGGCCGCGCCCGACGAGGCCGAAGCCCCACCCCTGGTGCTGGGTGGCACGCCGGGTGAGCCTTTGCTGTACCTGCGCCGTTACTGGGACTTCGAAAACGCCGTCGCCCGTCAGGTGCTGGCCCGTGCGCAACCGCAGCCTGGCTTGAGCGAGCCCGCGGTGCGGCAGTGGCTGGACCGCTTTTTCGGCGCATCCAACCCCGATCGCATCGATTGGCAAAAGCTGGCCTGCGGCATGGCGCTGCGCAGCCGCTTCACCGTCATCACCGGCGGCCCCGGCACCGGCAAGACTTACACGGCCGCGCGCCTGCTGGCATTGCTGTTCGCGGTCAGCCCAGACCCTGATCGTTTGCGCGTGGGCTTGGCCGCGCCCACCGGCAAGGCGGCGGCGCGCCTCAAGCAGTCCATCGACTCGGCCCTGGCAGGCTTGAGCGAACGCGTGGGCGACACGCTTGGCTTGGCCGCGCTCACGCAGCGCATCGGCGCGGCCCGCACCCTGCACAGCCTGCTCGGCGCGCGGCCCGACACACGCCGCATGCGCTTCCACGCGGGCAACCCTTTGGATGTGGACGTGCTCATCGTGGACGAGGCCTCCATGATCCACCTGGAGATGATGGCCGCGCTGCTCGACGCCTTGCCACCCCACGCCTGCCTGATCCTGCTGGGTGACAAGGACCAGCTCGCTTCGGTGGAGGCCGGCGCCGTGTTGGGCGACCTGTGCCAAGACGCTGCTGCGGGCTGCTACAGCGCCGCCACATCGGCCTATGCACAAGCGGTGTGCGGCGTGCGCTTACCGAGCGATGTGTTGGCCGAACCTGCGCCACTGCTGGCCCAGCACACGGTCATGCTGCGCGAAAGTCGGCGCTTTGGTGGCCCCATTGGCCAGCTGGCTTTGGCGGTCAACGCGGGCGACTTCCATGCGGCCCAGGCCGTGCTGCAAGGCGATGCAAGCGGATCGGTGCACACCGAGGCCGATCCGCAGCCCGCCACCATCTGGCGCCTGGCCTCACGCGGCCGCCTCAGTGCTGCGGGGCCGCAAGCCAGCTACGAGGCCTACCTCAGCGCCATCCGGCAACGTCCGTCGCCCGGCGAGGGCGATGCCTCCACACAGCCTCATGAGGCCTGGGTCAAGTCCGTGCTGATCGCCTTCGAGCGTTGCCGCGTGCTGTGTGCCGTGCGCGAGGGCGAGTGGGGCACGCAAGGCCTGAACCGCGCCATTGAGAAAACGCTGGCCGATGGCGGTTGGCTCAAGCCGCGCGGCGAGTGGTACGTCGGGCGCCCGGTCATGGTCACGCGCAACGACGCGGGTCTGGGCGTGTTCAACGGCGACATCGGCATCACCCTGCCGGCCAGCACGGCGAATGCGGGCTTGCGCGTGTACTTCCTCGATGGCGACACGCTGCGCTCGGTCGGCGTGAGCCGCCTGGCCCACACCGAAACCGCCTTTGCCATGACGGTGCACAAGAGCCAGGGCTCCGAGTTCGAGCACACCATCCTGGTCTTGCCGCCCTATGGCGGCAGCCTGATCAACCGCGAACTCGTCTACACCGGCATCACGCGGGCGCGTCAGGCCTTCACCTTGGTCTCAGCGCAGCCTGACTTGCTGCGTGCCGCATTGCAGCAGCCCACGCAGCGCGCCAGCGGTTTGTTGAGCTTGCTCGGGTCTAGCCCAAGCAGCGCAGCCTGAGCCAAGGCCCAGGCCGGGCGTCAAGGCGCCGGGTTGGGGTGACGCTTGTGGATCGCTTCGATGCCGTCCAGCACCTCTTGCGGCCGCGTCACATCGAGGCTGGCGATGTTGCTGCGCAGTTGCGCCAGTGAGGTCGCCCCGATGATGTTGGACGTGACGAAGTCGCGGCTGTTCACAAAGGCCAGCGCGCCTTGCGCAGGGTCGATGCCGTGCCGGTTGAACAGCTTCACGTACTGGTAGGCGGCCTGCTCGGTGGGCTCGTTGGTGTAGCGCGTGAAGCGGTCAAACAAGGTGATGCGGCCATCGGCAGGGCGCTGTCCGGCCAGGTACTTGCCACTGAGCACGCCAAAGGCCAGGGGCGAATAGGCCAGCAAGCCCACGTCTTCACGGATGGCCATTTCGGCCAGGCCGATCTCGAACGTGCGGTTGACCAGGCTGTAGGGGTTCTGGATGCTCACCACGCGCGGCAGCTTTAAATGCTCAGCGGCATTCAAAAAGCGGCTCACGCCCCATGGCGTCTCGTTCGACAAGGCCACATGCCGCACCTTGCCGCTTTGCACCAGTTCTTGCAGGGCGGACAAGGTTTCCTCGATGGGCACGGTGTCTTCGTCCTTCACATACACATAGCCCAACTGGCCAAACATATTGGTTGATCGGTCGGGCCAGTGCAGCTGGTACAGGTCGATGTGGTCGGTCTGCAGGCGCTGCAGGCTGTCGTTCACGGCCTCAAAGAGGTTGGTCTTGTTGAACGACAAGCGCCCACCTCGGATGTGCGAGGGCCGCATCGCTTGGCGCGACGGACCTGCGGCCTTGGTGGCCAGCACGATGTCATTGCGGCGGCCTGTGCGCTTGAGCCAGGTGCCGATGTATTGCTCGGTGCGGCCTTGGGTGTCAGGACGCGGTGGCACGGGGTACATCTCGGCCGTGTCGATCAGGGTGATGCCGGCGTCCAGCGCCACATCCAGTTGTTCGTGCGCTTCGGCCTCGGTGTTTTGCTGGCCCCAGGTCATGGTGCCCAGCGCAATGGCGCTGACCTGGATGCCGGTGCGGCCGAGTGGACGGTATTGCATGTGCGTTCCCAAAAAGAGGTGTTGATGCGCGTCGCTTGTGAGGTTTTTACGAATCTTTGCGCTCTGGCGACAACCAAAGAAGCCACGACTTCGTTGTCAATCGGTAGGCTGTTCAGTCTGACCCTGACCACACAACATGACCCTCCGTGCCATTTTGACCCGATTGCTGTTGGCGTGCTTGTGCGCCATGGCCGTGCCTTGCCGCGCGGACACGGCCTCTGACGCGCTGTGGCTCAACCGGCTCACTTATGGGCTGACCAGCCAGAGCCTGGCCGACTGGCAAACACTGGGGCGAAAGGCTTACTTGCAAGCCCAATTGCACCCACCGGCCACCGACGACCTGCCCCCCTTGGCGCAGCAGCAAATGGCAGACACCCATGCCGCTCAAGCGGCTTTGCCCGAGCTGGTGGTGCGCTTGCGAGACGAGCGAAAGCGCATCAACACCCTGAGCGAGACCGACAAGCAAGCCGCGCGAAGCGCTTGGCAGCAACAGGCCCAGTTGGCCCAGCAAGATGCGGCCAAACGGCACGTCTGGCGTGCGCTGTACTCGCCATGGCAGGTGCGCGAGCAAATGAGCTGGTTCTGGCTCAACCACTTCAACGTGTTGGGCAGCAAGGGGCAGATCCGCTGGCTCGTGTCTGACTACGAAGACTCGGCCATCCGACCGCATGCCTTGGGGCGTTTCAAAGACCTGGTCATGGCCACGCTCACGCACCCGGCCATGCTGGAATACCTCGACAACACCCAGAACGCGGTCGGTCGCCTCAACGAGAACCACGCCCGCGAACTGCTGGAGCTGCACACCATGGGTGTGGATGCCGGGTACACCCAGCAAGACGTGCAGAACCTGGCTCGCCTGTTGACCGGTCTGGGCGTGGACTTTGACGGCGAGCCGCCACGGCTCAAGCCCTCGCTGCAGGCTGCTTATCGCTCAGGGCCGGGCTGGGAGTTCAACCCCAATCGGCATGACTTTGATGAGAAGGTGATCCTGGGCACCCGCATCACGGGCCAAGGCTGGCCAGAGATCGAGCAGGCCGTGGACCTGATCTGCGCGCAGCCGGCCACCGCGCGCTTCATCAGCCGGCAGATGGCCCTGTACTTCTTGGGCCACGAGCCCTCGCAAGCCTTGTCTGAGCATATGGCCAAGCGCTTCACGCAAAGTGGCGGTGACATCGCCCAGACCTTGGCCGTGCTGTTCGACAGCCGCGATTTCACCGACAGCCTGGGGCAGGCCACGCGCGACCCGGTTCACTACGTTTTCGCTGCCGTGCGCTTTGCCTACGACGGCAAGGTCGTCAGCAACGTCAAGCCCGTGGTGCAGTGGCTTAACCAGTTGGGCGAGGGGCTGTACGCCCGCACCACGCCCGATGGGTACAGCCTGCAAGCCTCAGCGTGGACCAGTTCCGGCCAAATGACCCGTCGCTTCGAGTTGGCCAGGACCTTGGGTGCCAACGCGAGCGGCTTGTTCAGCGACGACGATGGCAAACCCACCTCCGCCATCGGCTTTCCTCAGCTGAGCAACCGCTTGTTCTACAGCGCCTTGGAGTCAAGCTTGACAGAGCGAACCAAGCAGGTCTTGGCTCAAACCAACAGCGCCAACGAGTGGAACGCCGTGCTCTTGTCTTCACCAGAATGGATGCAGCGATGAGCGATCAAACCCCGTGGTCTCGAAGGCAGTGGCTCCAAGGTGCGGCCGCCACATCGCTGAGTTGCTTGGGTGCCAAGGCCTGGTCTGCCCCCACCGCGGATGCCCGCTTCTTGATGGTGTTTCTGCGAGGGGGTTGCGACGCGCTCAGTGTGTTGGCGCCCATGGGCAGCGATGCCTATCAAGAGGCTCGCCCCAACATCGCCTTGGCCAGGCCAGAGCCGGCATCAGACAAGGCGGCGGTGCGTCTGGATGCCGACTGGGGCTTGCATCCGGCCCTCAGGGACAGCCTCTGGCCCCTGTGGCAAGCGCGGCAAATCGCGTTCACCCCGTTCTCTGGCACGCCCGACCTCTCGCGCAGCCACTTCGAAACGCAAGACACCGTCGAGGCCGGCTATGCGCAGGATGCGCGTCGCGACCCTGGCAGCGGCTGGCTCAACCGCCTGGCCATCGAGCTGTCGGGCCGTGCGTCGGCGGTGTCGTTCACCGATGGACTGCCTCTGATCATGCAAGGCGAGGCGTCCGTGCCCAACCTCTCGCTCAAAGGCAACGCCAAAGGGCGCTTGGACGAGCGGCAAATGGGCCTGTTGGCCCAGCTCTATGAAGGACACAAGCTGAGTGGCGCGGTCAACGAAGGGTTCTCGCTCAGGCGGGACGTGACCATGGCCATGGACGCCGAGCAGATGGCCGCCAACCGCCAGGCGATGTCGGCCAAAGGCTTTGAGCTGGAGGCCCAGCGCATGGCCCGCCTGATGCAAGAGCGCTTCCAAGTGGGCTTCATCGATGTGGGCGGGTGGGACACCCACGTCAACCAGGGTGCATCGCAAGGCACCCTGGCCAGCAACCTGGGCAATCTAGGCGCGGGCTTGGCCACCTTCGCGCGCGAAATGGGCCCGCTGTGGGGCAAAACCACGGTCTGGGTGGTGTCTGAGTTCGGCCGCACCTTCCGTGAAAACGGCTCGCGCGGGACCGACCACGGTCACGGCTCGGTGTGCTGGTGGCTGGGCGGCGGCGTGCAGGGCGGGCGCGTGCTGGGCAGGCAGGTGCCGCTCAACTTGGCCACCTTGAACCAGGGGCGCGATGTGCCCGTGTTGCAAGACAACCGCGACATGCTGGGGCCGGTGCTGTCTCGCATGTTCGGGCTGTCGGCTGCAGCGGTGCAGCGTGTGTTGCCGCAGTCTCGTCCGCTGGACCTGGGGCTGGTGTGACGGCGTAGGTGCACAGGGCCGATAAGATGCGGGCTCTGTTCTTGTGGGGCCTGGGCCCTGATCGCAAAGCGCCTCATGTCTCGACTTCACTGGCAACGCTGGACCTCGCTGGATTTTTGGATCACCTTGCTGGGGGCTTTGGCCTTGGTTGGCGGGGCCTTCTGGGTCGCCAGCCACTTCATCCAACCGGCTCCGCCCAAACGCATCGTCATGACCGTCGGGCCCGAAGGCGGCGCCTACGAAGGCTTTGCCAAAGAGTTCCAACTGACCCTGGCCCAAAACGGCATCCAGCTGGAACTGCGCACCACCGGTGGTGCCACCGAAGACCTGCGCTTGCTCAATGACCCCGATTCGGGCGTCACCGTGGCCGTGGTGCAGGGTGGCGTCGCCAGCGACGAAGACGACGAAAACCTCACGAGCCTGGCGGCGCTCTATCGCGAGCCGGTGTGGGTGTTCGTGCGCCAAGGCGTCAAGGCCGAGCGGCTCAGCGAGCTCAAGGGCCGCAAGCTCTCGATCGGCACCGAGGGCAGTGGCACGCGCAGCTTGGCCTTGCAGCTGCTGCAGGCCAGTGGCATCGATGCCGACAACACCGGGCTGGCCAATCTGCCGTCTGAGGCTGCAGCAGACCAGTTGCTGGCCAAGCGCCTGGACGCCATCATGGTGGTGGGCGCACCCGAGTCTCGCCTCGTCAACCGCCTCATGCGCGAGCCCGGCGTGCGCCTGATGGACCTCGCCCAGGCAGAGGCCTACAGCCGTCGCTTTCCCTACCTCTCGCGCATCGTCTTGCCCATGGGCAGCTTCGACTTGGCCCGCAACGTGCCCGACCACGACGTGACCCTGGTGGCGCCCACCGCCAACCTCGTGGTGCGAGACGACATCCACCCGGCCCTGGTGAACCTCATGATGGATGCGGTCACCGACATCGTCGGCGATGCCGGAATGCTGCGTCACGAGGGCGAGTTCCCTTCGTCCAAGGGCGTCGACATCCCCTTGAGCGAAGACGCCGATCGCTACATGAAGAACGGCCCCTCGTTCCTGCACAAGCACCTCCCGTTCTGGCTGGCTGTGTGGGCCGACCGCCTGGTGGTGCTGTTGATCCCCTTGGTGGCCGTGCTGTTGCCGGTGATGCGCTTGGCGCCCTCGGTGTACGCCTGGCGCATCAAGTCGCGCATCTACCGCTGGTATGGGCGGCTCAAGCAGCTGGAGTTCGAGCTGGACCTCGATGGCAGCCAGCTTGACGCAGCGGGTGCCTTGCTCCGGCTGGACGAGATCGAGCGCGGCGTCAGCCAGATCCGCACACCGCTGGCCTTTTCTGAAAACCTCTACAACCTGCGCAGCCACGTCGAGCTGGTGCGCCACCGCTTGAACAAGCTGGTGTGACAGATTGCCGCTTTGGGCCTTGGCAAAGCCCGATGTGCGCCGTGTTGACCCCGTGAAAGCGATAGACCACCACTGAGGCCACAGGCCTAGACTGGATCGCATCACAGGAGGTCGTCATGAACGCACCACTGCCTGCCGATGTGCTGCAAGCCCTGGCCACTTTGTCTCTGGACGACAAGTACGCGCTGGACCAGGGCCGGGCTTTCATGAGCGGGGTTCAAGCCCTCGTTCGCTTGCCCATCTTGCAGCACACCCGCGACACCTTGGCCGGCCTGCGCACCGCAGGCTTCATCAGCGGCTACCGGGGCTCGCCTTTGGGCGGCTATGACCAGGCCCTGTGGCAAGCCCAAGCGCACCTGCAAAAGCACCACATCGTCTTCCAGCCCGGCGTGAACGAAGAGCTGGGGGCAACGGCTGTGTGGGGCACACAGCAGCTGGGCTTGACGCCGGGGCCGCACAAGTTCGACGGCGTCTTTGGACTTTGGTATGGCAAGGGCCCGGGGGTGGACCGTTGCTCAGACGTGTTCAAACACGCCAACATGGCCGGCACCTCGCCCCATGGCGGCGTGGTGGCCATCGCCGGTGACGACCACACCGCCAAGAGCTCATCGGTGGCCCACCAAAGCGACCACATCTTCAAGGCCTGCGGGCTGCCGGTGTTCTTTCCGAGCAATGCGCAAGAGATCCTCGACCTCGGGCTGCACGCCATTGCCATGAGCCGCTACGCGGGCGTGTGGACCAGTCTCAAGGCCATCCAAGAGGTGGTGGAGTCGTCCAGCACCGTGTCGGTTGACCCTGACCGCGTGCGCATCGTGCTGCCGGAAGACTTCCACATGCCCGAGGGCGGCGTGCACATCCGCTGGCCCGACACCCCGCTGGCCCAAGAGGCCCGCCTGATGGACCACAAATGGTATGCCGCGCTGGCCTATGTGCGTGCCAACCAGCTCAACCGCACGGTGCTCGACAGCCCCCATGCCCGCTTGGGCCTGATCGCCAGTGGCAAGGCCTACAACGACCTGCGACAAGCCTTGCATGACTTGGGCCTGGACGATGACACCTGCGTGCGCATTGGCCTGCGCATCCACAAGGTGGCCGTGGTGTGGCCCCTGGAGGCCCACGCCACGCGGCAGTTCGCCACCGGCTTGCAAGAGATCCTGGTGGTGGAAGAAAAGCGCCAGATGATCGAGTACCAGCTCAAAGAAGAGCTCTACAACTGGCGCGAAGACGTGCGCCCCAATGTGCTGGGCAAGTTCAGCGAGCCCGAGGGCGATTTCAGCGGCGGAGAGTGGTCCATGCCCGACCCGGCCTCGCGCTGGCTGCTGCGTGCCAAGGGCGATTTGAACCCCGCGCTCATTGCCAAAGCCGTGGCCCAGCGCATCGACAAGCTCGGCCTGCTGCGCGACTGCGAGCCCGCCTTGCGCGAGCGCGTGGCCCAGCGCTTGCGCACCATCGAGGCCAAAGAGCAGGCCATGCAAAGCGCCGCCGCCGGCCCCGAGCGCGCACCTTGGTTTTGCAGCGGCTGCCCGCACAACACGTCCACCCGCGTGCCCGAGGGCTCGCGCGCCATGGCCGGCATTGGCTGCCACTACATGGCCATGTGGATGGACCGCAGCACCAGCACGCCCACGCAAATGGGCGGCGAGGGCGTCAGCTGGGTGGGGCAGGCGCCTTTCACCGACGAAAAGCACGTGTTCGCCAACCTGGGCGATGGCACCTACTTCCACTCGGGGCTGCTGGCCGTTCGCCAAGCGATTGCGGCCAAGGTCAACATCACCTACAAAATTTTGTTCAACGACGCCGTGGCCATGACCGGCGGCCAGCCCATCGATGGCACTTTGTCGGTGGCGGCGATGACGCGCGAGCTGCATGCCGAAGGCGCGCGCCGCATCGTGGTGGTCAGCGACGCGCCCGACAAATACAGCAGCATGCTGGACTTGGCCCCTGAGGTCGAGGTCTACCACCGCGATGACCTCGACACCGTGCAAAAGATGCTGCGCGAGGTGGCCGGCTGCACGGTGCTGATTTACGAGCAAACCTGCGCCACCGAAAAGCGCCGCCGCCGCAAGCGCGGCACCATGCCCGCCTTGGCCCGCCGTGTCGTCATCAACGAGCAGGTGTGCGAAGGCTGTGGCGACTGCGCGGTGCAATCCAACTGCCTGAGCATCGAGCCTGTTGACACGCCCTTGGGCCGCAAACGCCGCATCAACCAAAGCAGCTGCAACCAAGATTTGTCGTGCCTCAAGGGCCTGTGCCCCAGCCTGGTCACCATCGAAGGCGGGCAGCTCAAAAAGCCCCAGGCCCAAACGGGCGGTGCGCAGGGCGTGCCTGACCTGGCCACCTTGCCGCCACTGCCCGTACCGAACTTGCCTGTGTGCGCCAAGCCCTATGGCATCGTGGTGGCGGGTATTGGTGGCACCGGCGTGATCACCATCGGGCAGCTCTTGGGCGTGGCAGCACACCTTGAAGGCAAAGGCGTCGTCACGCAAGAGTCGGCGGGCTTGGCCCAAAAGGGCGGCGCCACCTGGAGCCACGTGCAGATTGCTGACACGCAAGAGGCCATCTTCACCACCAAGGTGGGCATGGCCGAGGCCGATCTTTTGCTGGGATGCGACCCCATCGTGGCGGCCCACGCCAACACGCTGGCTACGCTGCAGCTGGGCCGCACGCGCTTGGCCTTGAACACCCACCACACGCCCACCGCTGCCCTGATGCAAGACCCCGAGTGGCACTTCCCCGCGGCACAGTGCGAAAGCGCCTTGAAGGACGCCGTGGGTGGCACGCACTTGCAAAAGCTCGATGCCGTGGCCTTGGCCGAACGCTTGTTGGGCGACGCCATTTACGCCAACCCGCTGATGCTGGGCTTTGCCTGGCAAAAGGGCTGGGTGCCTTTGGGCTTGGCTGCCTTGACCCGCGCCATGGAACTCAACGGCGTGCAAGTGGCCAGCAACCTCTCGGCCTTCGAATGGGGCCGACGTGCGGCGCACGACCCCGTGATGGTGGCCCGCTTGAGCCTGCCCGCGCAGCCTGTGCGCTTTGTGCCTGCCCACCAGGTGAGCGGCAAAACAAGGGCTGGCGCTTGGATGCGCGGCACCCAGGCCTTGAGCGCCGACGCCTTGGATGCCCTGGTGACCCACCGCGTGGCCGACCTCACGCGCTACCAAGACGCGGCCTACGCCCAGCGCTACGTCGACGTGGTGCAACGCGTGCGGCAAGCCGAACAGGCTTGCGCCCAAGCCGGTGGCCTGCGCATGGGCACCCTGGTGGCCCAGCACCTGCACAAGTTCATGGCTTACAAGGACGAGTACGAGGTGGCACGCCAACTCACGTCTGCGGCCTTCCATGAACAGATCGCGCAGCAGTTCGAGGGCGACTACCGCGTCGTTTACCACCTGGCCCCACCCACGCTCAGCGGCACGGGGCAGGGCGGCGCGCTGCGCCCCATCAAGCGCGCGCATGCTGGGCTGTGGCCGCTGGCCATGCGGTTGCTGGCGCGCCTGCGTGGCCTGCGCGGCACCTGGCTCGACCCCTTTGCCCGCAGCGCCGACCGGCGTGAAGACCACTTGGTCTTGTCCACCTATTTGCAACTGGTTCACCACCTGCTCGACGGCCTGCGGCCCGACGGCTTGGACGCCGCCTGCGAGGCCTTGTCGCTGGCGGACCGCATCAAGGGATACGGCTTGGTCAGACACCAGCACGTGCAAGCCGTTCTGCCCCGTTGGCAGGCAGTTTTGCGCCAAAGCACCGCGTCCACGCCGATTTGAGCGCGCGCAATTGCCTACACTGGCGCCCCATGCGCATCGAACACATCCGCCAGCGTCTGCGAGACCTGGGCGCCAAACCTGTACACGAGCAACGCGTCTTGCGTTGCTGGGTGCAGGCCAAGCCGCAAGACAGCGGCAGCCGCAGCATGGACGACTTCCTGCCGCTGGGCGTGCGTCAGGCGCTCGACGAGGTCGTGGCCGAACTGCAAGGCCTGGTCACGTTGCGCTCGACACACCCCGGAGAAGACGGCTCGGCCCGTTTGCTGGTGGGCTTGCAAGACGGCCAAACCGTTGAAAGCGTGCTCTTGCCCCGAGACGGCCTGTGCGTTTCCACGCAAGTGGGTTGCGCCGTGGGCTGCGTGTTTTGCATGACGGGCCGTGACGGCCTGCTGCGCCAAGTGGGCAGCGCCGAGATCGTGGCCCAGGTGGCCTTGGCGCGCAGCCTGCGCCCGGTCAAAAAGGTCGTGTTCATGGGCATGGGCGAGCCAGCGCACAACCTGGACAACGTGCTCGAAGCCATTGAGCTGTTGGGCACCGTGGGCAACATCGGCCACAAAAACCTGGTGTTCTCGACCGTGGGCGACGAGCGGGTGTTCGAGCGCCTACCCCAAGGCGAGGTCAAGCCGGCGCTGGCGTTGTCGCTGCACACCACCAAGGCCGATTTGCGCGCCGAGTTGCTGCCCCGCGCGCCCCGCATCGACCCTGTGGACCTGGTGGAGGCTGGCGAGCGCTATGCCCGCGCGACGGGCTATCCCATCCAGTACCAATGGACCTTGATCGAGGGTGTGAACGACGGGCTTGATGAGATCGAGGGCATCGTGCGCTTGCTCAAAGGCAAGTACGCTTTGATGAACATGATCCCGTACAACAGCGTGCCCGAGTTGCCCTTCCAGCGTCCCTCATGGGAACGCGCGGCTGACATCGCCCGCACGCTGCACCAAAGGGGCATCTTGACCAAGCTGCGCCAATCGGCGGGGCAAGACGTCGATGGCGGTTGTGGCCAATTGCGCGCGCGCAGCGAGCGTCCGGTCAAGCCGGCCAAGCGCGTGGTGCCCATCGCGCCGGCGTCAAACCCGGCGAACTGAGTGCTGCTCAGCGAGCGGCGCAATCCAGGCCGTATTGCTTCTTGAGCGCAGCCAAGTCGGCTGGCGAGTCCTTGGCTTGCACGCAGGTCGTGTAGTTGCCATGCATCACGCGCGGTTTGATTTGCACATACATCCAGTCGACGATGTCGGCGCGTTTGAACTTGACGACCTGGTCTTCTTTGACCTTTTTCAACACGGCTGGCTTGCCGTCGATGGCCCCTGAAAACCTCTGGCCATGCAGGTCGCGCGTGAAGGGCGTGATCCAGAAGTACTCCACCAGCTTGCCCTCGCGCACGGCCACCTTCAGCGAGATGGTTTCCATGTTGTCGGTGGGGGTGCTCGTTTCGGTGAAGAAGCGGTCCAGGCTGGCGCGCGCTTTCTTGAAGGCCTCGCGCATGGCCGGGTCCTGGTCTTTGAACTCGACAATGTCGTTGGCCTTGGCCGTCTTGGCCGCCGATTTTTTCACGGCCTCGGCAATCGCCGATGCGGCGGCGCTGACCTGAGGTGCAGACGCCGCTGGGGGAGCGCTTTGCGCCCAAGCAGATGCCGTCAACAGGGCCAGACCAGTGGCCAGACAGAAGCGTTCAATGTGGTTCATGTGGGCTTGCAGATTCGATACGTCGATGTTGCGAATTTAACGCCAATGGCCTCCAAGGCCCCTCAGGGGATGCCTGCCCCTGACTTGGGCTATGGTGAGCGCATGAGTGTCGCTGCCATGCCCCGTTTTGTGGATTCCAAGCGTGCGCAGGGCTTGGCCTGCGCTTTGATCGGTGCAATTGCCTTTTCGGGCAAGGCCATCGTGGCCAAGCTCATGTACAAGCTGGGCGCCGATGCCTTCACGGTGGTGGGCATGCGCATGGCGATGGCCTTGCCGATGTTCTTGGTGATGGCGTGGTGGTCCAGCCGCGCCGGTGCCCAGGGTGCTTTGCCCCAGCCACTCACGCGCAGCCAGCGTTGGCAAATCGTGGGCCTGGGGTTTTCGGGCTACTACCTGGCCAGCACTTTCGACTTCCTGGGCTTGCAGCACATCAGTGCCAGCCTGGAGCGGGCCATTCTGTACCTCAACCCGACCATCGTGTTGGTCTTGTCGGCCCTCTTTTTGGGCCAACGCATTCGCTTGCCTCAGGTGGCGGCCACCGTTCTGTCTTACATCGGCGTCTTGATCGTCTGGCTGCACGACTGGGACGCGGCCAGCCTCACGGCACACACACAGGCAGGCGAGGGTGCCTTGGGCGCGATCGCGGCGGGCAGCGTGCTGGTCTTCCTCAGCGCGTTGAGCTACGCCATCTACCTCATGGGCAGCGGCCAGTTGGTGCAAAAGCTAGGGTCGATGAGGCTGGTGGGCTGGGCTTCGTGCGCGGCCTGCGTGATGTGCTTGCTGCAGTGGTGCGTCGTTTACCTGGGCAGCCACGGGCAAATGGGCAATGCGGCGAGCCTGCCTTGGCAGGCCTGGGCTTTGTCGGCCCTCAATGCGACGGCTTGCACGGTCTTGCCCGTGTGGCTGGTGATGCGGGGCGTGCAGTTGCTCGGCGCACCCATGGCGTCTCAAGTGGGCATGGTGGGGCCCTTGTCGACCATCTGGATGGCGGCAGCCTGGCTGGGCGAGCCGGTCACCTGGCGTTTGTTGGTGGGCACGGCCACGGTCCTGGCGGGCATCGTGATCTTGAGCCGTGCCAGTCAAGCTGCGCGTGCCTGACGCACTCGGCCAGGCGGTTGTTCTCAGGCTGCCGCCGATTTCGCTTCAGGCTTGCAGCGCTTGCATCAGGCAGTCGGCTTGCGCTTCGATCGAGGCGGGCATCGATTGGCGTCCCTCGATCACTTCGCGGATGTAGTGCGCCGTGGTGTCTGCCTCGCGGCCTGGGGGCAGCTCGGGCAGGGTGCTGAGCACGCCCTCGATGGGCGCGCGGCTCAGAGCTTCGATGCGTTCACCCTGCTTGAACACTTCAAAGCGCGGTTGCCTGCGGGCATCGGCCACCGGCTCGCCCTCGGTGCCCCGCATCAGCAGCGCGTTGGCTCGTGCGTGCTGCAGGTAGGCCGTCAACGACACGGCGTATTCAGGGTGCGTGTGGTTCACCACCTGCATGTGCGATGTGCCGCCAGCGGGCAGGGAAGCGAAGGGGTTGATCAGCTTGGCCACGGTGTGGCCTGGGTTGCGCAGGCCGATGGTCCAGCGCACAGCCAACAGTTGGGCCAACGGTGGGCACAAAGCGTCGATGGGCATGAAGGCCGGCAAGCCCTGCGACCAAGCTTGCTGCAGTGCGCCGGCCGTGTCCACCACGGGCATTTGGGCCGCGGCAAACACCTGGGCCGTGGTGATGCGCGTGGGCTCACTGCTCACCCCATGCACCAGCACAGCGGCGCCGCGTCGAGCCAGGGTCCAGGCCAGCAACGGTGTCAGGTTGGGCAGCTTGCGCGCGCCGTTGTAAGAGGGCAGACAGACCACGCCGGCACTCGCGGTTGGCAGGGCGCTGTGCAGCGGCAGGCAGCGGGCGTGGGTGGCGCGCACGAAGCCGTCGAGCTCGTCCACGGTTTCGCCCTTAATGCGCATGGCCAGGCAAAACGCCCCCACTTCAAGGTCGGTGACTTGCCCATCCAGCACCTGGCTGAAAAGGTCGAAGGCCTGATCGGCGCTCAAAGAGCGTGCGCCCTCTTTGCCCCGACCGATTTCTTTGATGTACGCGGCGATGCTCATGGTGCGCTGATTATCCCGCGTCAGCGCGCTGCCAGGTGAGTGCGCTCTGGCCCCCGCGTTTGCTTGCCGCCTCAAGCCAGCTTGCTGTACAGGGCGGTGACTTTGTCCATCACCTGAAGGATGTTTTCGCTGCTGGCAAAGACCTCGTTGGCGTGTTGCATGGCGTTGCTGCTCTCTGTGGCGCGCGCCAGGGCGTTGTCAAAAAAGACCCACTGTTGTTGTGCGAGGTCCAGCGCCTGACGGATGGTTGGCGTGGACTCGGGAGCCCTCGCCAGCATGCCCAAGGCTTGCGCGAACTCGTGGCGCGCCGTGTCCATCTCACGGATTTGTTCGGGGCTGGCGGTGCCCCAAGCCTTGCTGAGGTAGAACTTGGCAGTGCGCTGCGACAGCATGCGTTCGCGTCCGGCGACGTTGACCAGTTTGCCCACGGCCTTGCCTGAATACTGCTCCAGCTGCACCGTGCCCAGGTGCGCCAGCTTCAAGACCTTGGTGTCCAGGGTGAGCAGGGGCGCAGCGGCGTTGCGGTCGGGCGAGGCCCCGACCAAGGCGGACTTGTAGTCGCTCCAGACGGGCTCCAGGGCGTTGTAAGTCGCCTTGATTTCAGGCGTTGGTGCGTAGGCTTTGAGTTCCACCAATTGGCGATCGAAGAGGGCCATGGAGTCAAACAAGACTCTTTCGGCGCGGCGAGCGTCCAGGCCCTGACCCAAGGCCAGCCAGGCCTTGGCCATGCGCTGCGACAGCATGCGCTGACGCCCCGCTTTGTTGATCGCCTCGTTCAGGTTGACGATCTGGCCGAAGGCAGGCCAAGCCAGGGCCGTGCTGCCCAGCAACCATACCGCCCCTTGCTTCAGGCAGGCCCGTCGTGGAGCGCTTTGCAAGGAACTGAGCGCCTCAGTGATGTGGTTTGTTGTTCGAGTGGTGGCGGGCTGGTGCATGCAAGAGGGGCGTTGCCGTGTTGATGCGGAGCAAGGCGCAAAAATCAGGCCAGACATCGATGTCGCGCGCACCAACATGAGGCGTTTCCGGCCGTACCACGGGCCACAGCGCAGCGGCACCAGTTGGAACACCGCCAGGCCAATGAAACCACCGAAGGTCAGCACATGCATGAGGCGCCAAACCCAGGCATCGCGTTCGAACAGGCAGGCGATGTGCTGGCGAAAAGCTTGCTCTCGGTGGTCACGCGGATCGTTGGCCGGCAAGGCAATCACCACCAAGGGCAAAGCCATCGCACTGGCTGTCAGTCCGTACGCGGTTTGCCACCCATCGCGCAGGGTCAATTGGCCTGATTCAGCTTAAAGCCTGGCCCGCGGCGTTCGCACCGTGTTCAAGCACAATCACGCCTGTAGACACAGGAGATTCCATGAGCATCAAGTCAGACCGCTGGATCCGCCGCATGGCCCAAGAGCACGGCATGATCGAGCCCTTTGAGCCCGGTCAGGTTCGGGCAGCGGCCGATGGCCAGAAAATCGTCAGTTACGGCACCAGCAGCTATGGCTACGACATCCGTTGCGCGCGCGAGTTCAAGGTCTTCACCAACATCTATTCCACGGTGGTAGACCCCAAGAACTTTGACGAGAAGAGTTTTGTGGACATCGAGAGCGACGTCTGCATCATCCCGCCCAACAGCTTTGCCTTGGCGCGCACCGTTGAGTACTTCCGCATCCCACGCAATGTGCTGACCATCTGCCTGGGCAAAAGCACCTACGCGCGCTGCGGCATCATCGTCAACGTGACCCCGTTCGAGCCCGAGTGGGAAGGCTATGTCACGCTGGAATTCAGCAACACCACGCCGCTGCCCGCCAAGATCTATGCGGGCGAAGGATGCGCCCAGGTGCTGTTCTTTGAGAGTGACGAAGTCTGCGAAACCAGTTACCGTGACCGAGGTGGCAAATACCAGGGCCAAACGGGCGTGACTTTGCCTAAGACTTGAACTGAGGCGGCCGATAAACAGGTAAAGGCACCTGTTCCAAGGATGGGGTTTTCTTAACGGACCGTTACAATCGGGTTCAAGCCGAGCGCCTTGTGTGCGCCCGGTTACCCAAACTGTGCAAACGGCCGTGGAAAGTCTCGACTTTCGCGCCACAAAAAAACGCAGGCGGTGACCTAGAGGCTGTGCACCCACACGGGAGCCTTGCGCTTCAGGGAGAGGGGGTAGGTGCACGTTGGTGTTCCATGTTGTACCTTTTCCCTGGGCCTTCCCCAATGCGCCGTCCACTCCAGTCTCCAGCCCTCGTCAACGCTTTTTACGACAGCGTTCGACCCGAGCAGCGTGAGACCGCCCAAACCATCCACAAGGCCATCTTGGCCGCAGCGCCTCACCTGCGCCCTGAGGTGAAGTGGGGCAACCTGTGCTTCATGAACGATGGCGACAACACACTGGCCATCGTGATGTTCAAGATGAACGCGCACCTGCAGGTCTTCAACGGGATCATGCTGGTGGGCGAGTTCCCCGAGCTGGAGGGCGCCGGCAGGGGCATGCGCCACGTCAAATTTCGTTACCGGCAGCCAGTCAACGAACAACTGGTGCGCGAGTTGACCTTGGCCAGCCTGCAGGCTGCGGCAGTGGCCGCGCACAGGGCTGCTTCGCGGTGGGGTTAATCCATTTCCGGGCTTCACGCCGATGGGCGCGCTGCTAGCATCAGGGTATGCATTTGATGAACGCTGACCTTCACTGCCATTCGAATGTGTCTGACGGCACCTTGTCGCCAGAGGCAGTGGCTCAGCGCGCACACGCCAACGGTGTTCAGCTGTGGGCCCTGACCGACCACGACGAGGTGGGTGGACAGCACCGCGCGCATGCTGCGGCAAAGGGCTTGGGCATGGGCTACCTGCCGGGCGCAGAGATTTCGGTCACCTTTGCCAACGAGACCGTTCACATTGTAGGGCTGGGGTTCGACCCCGACGACCCGGTTTTGTGCGAGGGCCTGGCCCAGACCCGTGGTGGTCGCGAGCGACGTGCCCGTGACATGGCCGACGACCTGGCCCGCGTGGGCATTGAACACGCCTTCGAAGGTGCACTCAAGTACGTGGGCAACCCCGACTTGATCTCGCGCACCCACTTTGCGCGCTACCTGGTTGAGATCGGCGTGTGCAGCGACCCCCACGAGGTGTTTCGCCGCTACCTCACCGAAGGCAAACCGGGCTATGTCGAGCACCGATGGGCCAAGCTGGCCGATGCCGTGCGCTGGATCACTGGCGCGGGTGGCGTGGCCGTGATTGCCCACCCGGGTCGCTACGACTTCACACCCAACGAAGAGTTTGCGCTCTTCACCGAGTTCAAGGCGCACGGGGGCACTGGTGTTGAGGTAGTGACCGGCAGCCACACGGTGGCCGAATACCAGAAGTACGCTGACATGGCCATCGAGTTCGATTTGTTGGCCTCGCGCGGTTCAGATTTCCACGACCCGACCGAAAGCCACACCGATCTGGGCACCTTGCCCGATCTGCCTGGGCGCCTGACGCCCGTGTGGGAAGCCCTCTCGCACCGCATCTTGCAACCTTGATCTGCGGCTCGGCACGCGCGACGCAAACGCGCTAGGCTTGGGCATGGCCCAACTCTTTGAAGTTCACCCCGAGCACCCACAGCCTCGCCTGATCAAGCAGGCCGCTGACCTCATCAGCCAAGGCCGCGTGGTGGCCATCCCCACCGACTCCAGCTACGCCTTGGTCTGCCACCTCGACGACAAGTCGGCGGTCGATGCCATGCGGCGCATCCGCGGGGTAGATGAGCGTCACCACCTCACTTTGCTGTGCCGTGACTTGTCCGAGTTGGCCAACTACGCCCGCGTCGACAACAAGCAATACCGCTTGCTCAAGCTGGGCACGCCCGGGCCTTTCACCTTCATTTTGGATGCGACCAAAGAGGTGCCCCGCCGGGTGTCACACCCTTCGCGCCGCACCATCGGCTTGCGCGTGCCCGACCACCGGGTCACGCAGGCGCTGTTGGCGCATTTGGGGCAACCCGTGCTGGCGACCACCTTGATTTTGCCTGGGCATGACGAGCCCTTGAACGACCCGCACGAGATCCGCGAGGCCCTGCAGAAGCAGATCGATGCGGTGGTCGACGCGGGCGCCTGCCCCATGGCGCCGACCACGGTGATTGACCTCAGCCAGGGAGATGCCCTGGTGCTGCGTCAAGGCCGTGGCGATCCGTCGTTGCTGGGTTTGTCGCTCTGAAGTGCGCTGACCAGCCAGGTCGCGTCAAAGCCCAGGCGCCATTGGCCTTGCACCGCCATCAATGGCACGCCTGGCGCGCCGCGGGCTTGGAACTGCTGCATGCACGTCAGGCTGGTTTCCACATTGCACTCGCGCCAAGCCACCTGGTGGGTGGCCAGCCACGATTTGGCTTTGGCGCAATAGGGACAGGCGGACGTGGTGTACATGACGATGTCGCCGTCTTGTGCCAAGGCGCGGGCCTGCTCGCCCGTGCCACGCGCCTGCCACCAGGCCAAGGTCTGACAGCCGCCCACGACCGCCGTCATGATCACGGCCAAACTCAGCCATGAACGCGTGGGTGTGCGTGAGCGGGTGCCTTTGATCATTTCGCTTTTTGTCCGAGCTTGCTCTCTTGGCCCGCGAGCAGCTTGCGGATGTTGGCCTCGTGGCGCCAGATCAGCATGGCGCTCATCACCACCACGCCCACGGTGATCGGGCTGGCGCCCCAGCCCGACACCTGGATGACCGGAGCAGCCAATGCCGCCACCAAAGCGGCCAGCGACGAGTAGCGGAACACCGCGGCCATCGTGACCCACACCAGCAGCACGCCGCCGCCCAGCGCAGGGGCAAAGCCCAGCAGCACGCCAGCGGCCGTGGCCACGCCCTTGCCGCCTTCGAACTTGAAGAACACGGGCCACACGTGACCCAGGAAGGCACCCAGGCCCACGGCGGTCACGGCCACGTCGCCGAGCTGCAGGTTCAAGGCAACGACCACAGGGATGTAGCCCTTGACCGCGTCAAACAGCAGGGTCAGGATCGCCGCGCCTTTGTTGCCCGAGCGCAGTACATTGGTCGCGCCAGGGTTGCCTGACCCGTAGGTGCGGGGGTCTGCCAAGCCAAAAAAGCGGCTGACGATCACAGCAAACGACAGCGAGCCGATCAGGTAGGCCAAAACGGCGCCCACGGCAGCCAGGGCAAGAGGGTCAAAAGTGGACAAGTTCATGTTTCAAAGCAAACAGATCGCGACAAGGCCGGCAGTGTAGTGGCAGCCCCTTGTCCAGGCGATGACGCTCGTCGAAGGCCTCGACCTGCGGGGTTTCTCCCATGATGAGCGAGCCCGGCGGGTGCTGACAATCCCCGGATTGCGTTAACTGGCCCACCCGCGCGCGCCCATGATCACCGTCGAACAAAGCAAAATCTGGCAGCAAACGTGGTTCCTGGCCGTCGTGCTGGGCACGGCCGCTGGCAGCGCGGTGTGGTGGTGGCAGGCCGCCGAGGCTCAGGTGCCGGGTGGTGCGGCCATGTCGGGCGGCGCCCAGGCCGGCAAGCCGGTGGCGGCCAAGATCGATTCGGCCTTGCTGGTGTCGCCCACGGTCGCCAGCGACGGTCGCCCATCGGACTTCAGCCACGAAGACTGGGCTGCCTTGCGTGAGGCCATGGCCAAGACCTCCAACCCCAAGGCCGAAATGGAGCGCGTGGTCAAGTACCTGCGCTTTCAAAAGGGCTTTGAGCAGTGGCAGGCCTTGCTGGGTTCTGCCGACGTGGCTCAGCGCCATCAGCTGGCGCAACGCCTGCTGGAGCAGGTGCCCGATCGCATGCGGCAGGGCGAGCTGACGATGGGCGAGGCCCTCATGCTCGAGAGCGCACTGTGGTCGGACCTGGAGCCCGACGAAGCGCTGCGCAAGCAAAAGCTGGCGCAGGTACACGCCGCCTTGGCTTCTGCTGCACCTCAGCCTGACGTGGCGCAAGAAGGCCGCGAGGCTGCCCAGTTGCGCGAGTACAAGCGCCGCGAGGCGGCCATCGTGGCCGACTACCAGGCACAGCCTGAATCGCAGCGAGACGCTGATCGTTTGTCCAAAAACCTGGACGCAGCGCGCAACGCCGTCTTCGCCAGCAAGAAATGATCTTGCCTTGAGGCGCGGTTCGGGCTGGTAGGTCGATAAAATCGGTGCACATGAGCACGCCCGCCCCCCTCTCCACCAAACTCGCATGGCTGCTGGCGGCTTCGGCGATTGCGGGCTTGTTGTGGTGGCATGCGGCCGTCGTGGCCCCTTTCTTGGTCAGCCTGGTGCTGGCCTACGCCCTTCACCCTGCCGTGGACTGCCTGCAGCGCTGGCGCTGGCCCCGGGCCTTGGCCGTGTCGGCCTGCCTGGGTTTGCTCTTGCTCACTGTGCTGATTTTGGTGGTGTTGGTGGTGCCGATCGTCTCGCAACTGGTGCCGATGTTGCGCGACCAATTGCCCGATCTGCTGATGCGCCTGTGGCGTGAGCTGGCGCCCCGGCTCGACCAGTGGGGCCTGCCGGTGCCCACCACCATCGACGATTTGAAGCAACAGCTGTCCGAGCTGATGCAAAACCACATGGGGCAGTGGAGCGGTGCGGTGTGGACCTCTTTGTTGGTGGGCGGAGGTGGTTTGCTCAGCCTGGCGGGTTGGTCCGTGTTGTTGCCCATGCTCACGTTTTACTGGTTGCTTGACTGGGCCGACATCACCGCGCGCATCAAAGGCTTGCTGCCCGCGCGGTGGCGCTCGTCTGCGCACGACTTCATGGCCGAATGCGATGAACTCATGGGGCAGTACCTGCGTGGACAAGTCCTGGTGATGCTGATTTTGGCGCTGTACTACAGCGTGGGCTTGGCCTTGTTCGGGTTCAAGTTGGCCATGCCCATTGGCGTGTTCACCGGCCTGGCGGTGTGCATTCCCTATCTGGGCTATGGCCTGGGGCTGGTGCTTGCCCTGCTCGCGGGCTTGCTGCAGTTTGCCGCTGTGCCCGATGGCTGGGGCCACGCGTTGTTGGCGGTGGCCGTGGTGTACGGTCTGGGCCAAGTCATCGAGAGTTTTTTCCTCACCCCACGCCTCGTGGGTGAGCGCATTGGCTTGCACCCGCTCGGCGTCATCCTGGCCTTGATGTTGTTTGGTCAGTGGCTGGGCTTCATGGGTGTGGTGGTTGCGCTGCCCACGGCGGCCTTTGCGGTTCTGCTGGGCCGGCGCCTCTTGCGCACCTACCAGCGCAGTGGTTTTTTCTTGGGGTCTTGAGACGTGTGGACCTTGGAAGCCGTGCAGGCGCCAGACCACGCTGGTGAGCCTCCCCCCGAGACGCGCCCCGCGCGCCCGATGCGCCAATTGCCGCTGGACCTGGGCTCTGATGCCGAGCCTTCGCTGGACGAGGTGGTGGGCGAGCGCAACCACGAGGCCCTGGCCTGGTTGCGCACCTGGCCTGCGTCGCAGCAAGCGCCCATGCCGGCCTACCTCTGGGGCGCACCCGGTTCTGGCAAAAGCCATTTGCTCCGCGCGATGGTCCCGCGTGCCATGGGCATGGGTTTTGGCGTCATCTGGCTCAACGCCCACACCTGCCAGATGTGGGATGGTCCCGAGCCGGAGTCGCCCATCCTGGCCTTGATTGACGATTGCGACCAGCTCGACGCCACCCAGCAGCACCTGGCGTTCAACTTGTTCATTCAAGCG
Organism: Burkholderiales bacterium; assembly: GCA_947377275.1. Lineage (GTDB taxonomy): Bacteria > Pseudomonadota > Gammaproteobacteria > Burkholderiales > Burkholderiaceae_C > Aquabacterium. The sequence continues at coordinate 64,140 of CANCFV010000007.1, forward strand.
GCCGCCTCGCCTGGCCAGTTGTTCATCCTGGCGGCAGGGCGCCTGCCATCTGTTGACTTGGCCGTGCGCGACGACCTGCGCACCCGCCTGGGCTGGGGCCTGACCTTTGCCCTGTCGGCCTTGGACGACGATGGCCTGCGCCGCGTGCTGCAGCTTGAAGCCAGCCGCCGTGGCTTGAGCCTGGGCGACGAGGTCGTGTCCTACATCCTGGCCCGCCACAGCCGCGACCTGGGCTCGCTCATGAACCTGCTGGCCCGTCTCGACCGCTATGCTCTGGCCGAGCACCGCGCCCTGACGGTGCCTTTGCTCAAACAAATGCTGGCCCTGGAGACCGCATGAACCTTTGCCTGTTTGACCTCGACCACACCCTGCTGCCGCTGGACTCTGATCATGAGTTTGGCGAGTTCTTGATCAAGCAAGGCTTGGCCGATGAAGCCGAGTACCGCCGCCGCAACGACGGCTTTTACCAACAGTACTGCGATGGCACCTTGGTGCTGGCCGAGTACATCCAGTTCACCACCAGCATCTGGCGTCAGCTCGATGAGGCCGCGCAGCAAGCCCTGCAACAAGCCTTCATGGCCGAGGTGGTGTTGCCCGCGATCAAACCCCAAGCCATTGAGCTGGTTGAGCGCCACCGCGCCCAGGGCGATTTGATCGCCATCGTCACCGCCACCAACGAGTTTGTGACCCGCCCGATCGCCGACGCTTTCAACGTCGATGACCTGCTGGCCGTCAAGCTGGTGCGTGACGAAGCAGGGCGCGTGACGGGCGAGATCGACGGCGTGCCGTCCTTCCGCGAAGGCAAAATCACGCGTGTGGAACAATGGCTTGCTGAACAAGGTCGCCAATTGGCCGATTTTGAACGCGTCAGCTTCTACAGCGACTCCCCCAACGACCTGCCCCTGCTGGAGCGTGCCAACGACCCGGTGGCCACCAACCCCAGCCCGGCGCTGGAGTCCGTCGCCCAAGAACGCGGCTG